>JAFGSY010000012.1 GCA_016934315.1 Candidatus Anaeroferrophillus wilburensis
ACAAAAAATTTGAACTGACCGATTCGGCAGCGTAAATCACCTTTTGCCCAAGAGGCTCAACTGTAAGGAAGGTCCTTGACTTTTACAGTCAATAACTGCACCGCCGGCAGGAGAAGGGTAGCAGGCTTTATGGTCTTGGTGTATTGTCGTGGGGCCAACCATTACGGTCAGACCGCCGAGCCTGGAACAAATGGCAAGAATCGATAACCGAGTGAGCACCACCAAGATAGGTAAGGGGCCGGGAAAAGGAATGTGATTCAGATTTCACGGTTAATCCACCAGGGAACGGCATTTGTCACGGTCGATTTTGCCGCTGGCTTTTTTCGGCAGGGCACGAAGAAGTTTGATGGTCGCGGGGAGTTTATATTTCGGCAGTCTGGCGGCACAGGCAGCAATGATAGCTTCCCGCGTGGCCTCCGGTGAGGCCGGCACCACCAGGGCGGCAAGACGGTTGCCCAGCAGGGGGTCTGGCAGGCCGACAACCGCTGCCTCTACCACCTGGCCGCCGGCAAGCAGGTCATCTTCAATCTCCTGGGTGTTGATACGGTGGCCGCCCACTTTCAGCAGATTGTCTTTGCGGCCGATGATATGGAAAAAACCATCGACATCCACATAGCCATGGTCACCGGTGTGATAGCCCTGATGGTCGAATTTTTTCGCGGTGGTTTCCGGGTCGCGCCAGTAGCCGGCGGCAATATTGGCACCAGTAGCCACCAGTTCACCCATTTCGCCAACGGCAACTTCCAAACCATTTTCGTCCACCACTTTCATGCTCACACCGGGAATCGGCTTGCCGATGGATTCGATTTTATCGGCAAAATTGGCTGGATCAAGATAGGTAAGGCGGGCCGAAGCCTCGGTGGCGCCGTACATGATAACGATGGCGGTATGATCCGGCAGCGTCCGGCGGAGTTCTTCTTTGACCGTAGTGGCCATATGCCCGCCGGCCTGGGAGCAGTAGCGCAGGGCGGGAAGTTTATCCCGGTAGTTTTTCAGGGGCGAGCGGTGCAGCAGGTAGGCATAGGTGGAAGGAACGCCGGCAAAGCCGGTGACCTGCTCCGCCGCCATCTGCTGGAGAACGGTAGCCGGAAAGGCAAATTTGTTATTGATAATCAGGCGACCGCCCACCGCCACATGGGTATTCAACAGGGATTTGCCCATCACGTAGAAAAAGGGCAGCACCACCATCTGAATGTCATCGGCCGTCAGCTGAAGATAGCTGCAGATGGAGTTGGTATTGCTGACGATATTGTGGTGGGAGAGCATGACTCCCTTGGGTTTCCCCGTCGAACCTGACGTGTAGATGATCGAGGCCAGTGAGGTAGCCGGCAGAGAAAGGTCGGGATTGGTGGACTGGTCACCGGCCAGGACTTCATCCCAGGCAACCAGCCGGAGGCTGGAAGGCCAGGATTTTTTTGGCTGGCTGATGATCAGGCTCAGGGAAGGCGGCAGCTCGGTGGCCTGCAGGAGCCGTTCAAAACGACTGTTGGAAATAATTGCTTTGGCTTCCAGCTCGGCAAGCAGAGGCCTGAGGCTTTCGGGCTTATGATCGGTACTCAGGGGAACAGCAACCGCACCGGCCTTGAGGATGCCGTAATAACTGATTACATATTCGAGGGAATTTTCCAGCAGGATGGCAACCCGATCGCCCGGCAGGACATTATCCGCCAGAAGCCAATGGGCCAGCCGATTGGCAGCAGCGTTGATCTCCCGATAGGTTGCCCGCACCTCTTCATGAACTAGAGCTACCTTGTCAGGGAGGGATCGGGTACTGGCTTCGAGGAAGTAATGGATAAGCATAGTGTTCTCTGGGCCTCTGTGGTTCTAACCCAGCTTTTTCTCCAGAAATGCTGTCACATTGTTCAACGAATCCAAATTCTCCGGCACCAGCTCCTCGTCATCGATAGAGATCGCAAACTCCTCTTCGAGAAATTCCACCAGTTCCAGGACGCCGGTGGAGTCGATGATGCCACCATCCAAAAAGGAAGAGTCGTCGGTGAGGTCGTCGCCGCTGCCGAAGAGGAAGTTTTCGACAATGAATTCTCTGATTTTCCCTTTGATCTCGTCTCTGTTCACACTCATAGTTCCAGTTTCTCCCGGGCGTAGGCAACCATATCGGCATTCTGCGCCGTATAAATTTTTTCAATACCCTCCTGCCGATCCATGACCCCCTGGCGTACCATGTTGGCGATCTCCCAGACATAGGGATGAAAGCCGTGGCGCTCCAGGTGGCACTGGTTGGCAAAGGCATTCAACAGACAGTTGGAGGAGTTGGTGTCGGTGTCTTCCGGCGCCCGCCAGCCAGCCCGGTTCAGCTCCAGTTTAATGGCCTCCTCGTCGTAGTCGAAAAAGGCCAGCGGGTGGATGTTGTGGGGAAAGCGGTCGGCGTACAGCTCATAATAGGCCGCGGGGATGAAATACTGCTCCAGCCGGCCGCTGATCTCCGGCGGGAAGGCTTTTTTGAGGGCCTCCTGGTTCTTCTGGATCAGGGTGGGATTGGTTTTCATGATCGCCGACTGGATGGGCGCCTGTCCCGGGGACCAGCCGAAGGCCACCAGCGGGATGTTCATCTCCAGGGCGGTTTTCAGCACCAGGCTTTTGACGATGCCGATGCAGGCGGTGCAGATGGCGCTGGCCCGCAGCAGGGTCGGGGCCGGGAAGATATCCTCCCCGGCGGTGCAGGCAAACATGCGCCTGGCGACCGGCCAGGGGATGGTAAAATTGAGATGATCAATATCCAGCTGATCGGTAAGCGCCTTGATGTTTTCCTGGGAAGCCGGCGAAATGAAGTGGTTGTCAAACGTCAGCGCCAGTATCCGCAGATCATACTTTTCCTTCAGCAGCTTCATGGTATAGCTGGAGTCCTTACCGCCACTGTAGGCCATAATGGCATCGTATCCCAGACTTTCCTGCCTCGCCTGAGTGATCAGGTCATCCAGCCGCTGCCGGTAGGCGGCCTTTTTTTCCGGCACCTTGGCCGCTTTCTTCTCCTCGCGGCGGCAATGATTACAGATTCCCTGGTCATCAAAACTGATCCCCGGAAAGGTCTCGGGCAGAATACAGCGCTGGCAGAGACGAATATCTACCTTTATTGACATTTTCTTTACTCCTTGTGCAAAGTTCAGAGCGATCGGATTACATCACTTGCGAGGATCCCAGCCAGCCAATCTGGCCCACAACCACCAGGCAGCATAACCTTTGAGGTTGCCGTTCAGATCACGGCTGTGGGCGGCTCCGGAACGCCACCAGTCAACCCCTTCGACATGCGAGTTTTGCCAATCATCCGCCCAGTTGCCTCTGCCTCCCTGGTCATTATTGTAAGAACAATCATCTTCAAGCTTTCGGTGACCCTGATATGAGCCATAGGCGTTATCGGCCGCGCTGGATTCCCCATCACCAAAATACTCACCATCAGGATTGTAGGATTCAATATCAAAAAAATCATACAATATCCGGTTATTCTTAAGGCAGTGCTGACGGATTTTTTTATTGGCCGCAAAGGTCCATTGGTTCTCGTCTGGCCGGTCTTTGGTATCGTTGTTGGTGTGCCCGGTCATAAAGACAAAGGTCACCGGCACCTTCCGTTGACCTGAACGGATTTTGGCGCCGCCGGGGCCATATTCGCTGATCAGCTTCTCCATCTCAGTAAGGTAGGTGTCGATATCATGGCCATAGATGTTGCACCATGACCAGACAACCACATTGATTTCGGCATTCTCCGGTTTATCGAGATAGTTGCGGGTCATGGTCCACCAAGAGGTCCGCCTTTTCTGCGGCAGCCATGATTTTTTATCAACATCATATCCCAGGTCATGCCCCTCTTTGCTGAAAGTTCTATCTTCAAGGTGCAGCGCCCCGTCGCTGCCCGTTTCATTCCAAAGATACAAGCCGGGAGGGGTTTTATATCGCGGGCTGTTATGCATGAATGCATCAAGCCCCGTCATCCCGGCAATTAGCTGGCTGCCATGGGATGTATGACCGTAAGCAATATGAAGTGTTTTCTTAGCATTTTCAATCGCAGTTAGGGGAATCTTGCCAATATGGACGCAATGATGGTCAATGATGACCGCCTCAGAAGAATCAGCCGACGAGCAGCGAGCAGGCTGGGCAAAGAGACACAGCGATCCCGTAACAATTAGCACTCCTGCAACAACATGAAAGAGATGCGTCATGATGTTCCCCCTTGGTCTGTCCCCGAAATTTTTTTGGTTAATTCTATATCCCGGCCATCGGTGGTCGGAAATTCCCGGCAGAACTGCTGTTCCAGCAGCAGGGTTGAAATGATGCCGACGACCGCCATATTTTCCCGTTCGCTCACAAGCTCAGCTCCCTGGCGGCGGCATTTACCAATCAACCTTTGCACCCGATTATTATCAAACAGATTACTCGTCTGCAAGGTCTCTGGAGCCAGCAGATCAGCCAAGTAGTCGGGCTGCCGCTCACCGAAAAAACAGCCGCTGATCGGCGCCCGATAGGGCTGCTTGTGCCGCTGCAGCACCGCAGCCGGGATAACCGTTTCCGCCGCCTTTTTGACAATAAATTTTTCGTTCAGGCCGTTGAGCCGGAAACGGGGCGGCACCCGGGCGGCAAATTCAGCAACCCGATGATCAAGGAAAGGGAACCGCCCTTCAACCGCGTGGGCCATGGCCATCCGGTCGCCCTGGGCGGCTAGCAGGTAGCCCGGCAGGAACAGCGACGCCTCCAGATACTGGGCCCGAGACAGGGCCGGCCAGGAGATGAAATCGGTCGGCAGTTGGGCCGTCATGCGTTCGACAAACTGCTCCGGGCCATCAAGCTCCCGGCGCACCGCGGTACTGAAAAAAGTATGCAGCTGGGCGGTGTTGCGCCACCTGATGAGATGGGAAAACGCCGGTTTCTCCGACTCATCCAGACCGCGGCGAAAAAACCCTTCGAGGTAGCTGCGGGCCTTGCCGTCGCCCTGGGAAAAAACATAGGGGTAAAGGCGTTCAAGGAGCCGCGGCCGCATGGTCGACTGGGGATTTCTCGCCCAGAAACGGCGCACCATGGCTTCCTTGAAGATATTGTAGCCGGCGAACATCTCGTCGGCTCCCTCGCCGGTGAGCACCACCTTGAAACCGCTCTCGCGCACCAGTTTGGCCAGCAGGTAGAGGGGCACCGGCGCTGTCCGGATCATCGGCGTTTCAGCATGCCAGACCACGGCGGGAAAAGCATCGCCGATCTCGCTGTCGGTACAGGTGATAGCGCGGTGATCGGTTCCCAGCTGGTCAACCGCCTGCCGCTGATATGAACTTTCGTCAAAGCGCTGATCGGCAAAACCGACGGAAAAGGTACAGAGCCTATTATTGAACCTTTTTTTCACCAGCGCGCTGATATAGGTACTGTCCAAACCGCCGCTCAGGTAAGCACCCACCGGCACATCAGCCCGTAGGCGCAGGCGGGCCGCGTCGGTCAGCAGATCATCCAATTCGTCCGCCCAGTCGGCCAGCGGCCGCTCCGGCTCTTGTCCGGGAGCAAAAGACAGCTGCCAGTAGCTGCCGGTGGTCAGCCCGGCAGCAGAAAATTCCAGCCAGTGGCCAGGAAGCAGCTGCTGAATGCCTGCAAACGGCGTTGCCGGCGCCACTGCCGACCAGCAGGTAAAAATATCGCCAAGACTGTGATAATCAAGTCGGCGGGTAATGGACGGCTCGGCAAAAATCGCCTTGATCTCGGAACCAAACAGCAACCGGTGGCCATCATGGTGATAAAACAGCGGCCGGATTCCCAGCCGATCGCGGCCGAGAAGCAGACGCTGGCGGGGCTCATCCCATAATGCCAGGCCGAACTGGCCATTCAGATGCTCAAAAAGGTCGGTGCCATAGTCTTCATAAAGATGCACCAGCACCTCGGTGTCGGAAGCGGTCTGAAAGCGGTGCCCCCGCCGCTCAAGATCGCGGCGCAGCTCCGGGTAGTTGAAAATCTCGCCGTTAAGCACCACCCAGACGGTGCCGTCTTCATTGCTGATGGGCTGGTCACCGCCGGCCAAATCGATAATGCTCAGACGGGCGTGGGCCAAGCCGGCCGGCCCATCCTCGTAGATCCCTGCCGATTCCGGCCCCCGATGGCGCAGCAGAGCAATCATCCGTCGGAGGAGCGCCTCGCGGGAACCAGTTGTTCGAAAATCAACAATGCCGGCAATACCACACATAAGGGGACGGTTTACGGTATAAGGTTTATGGTATAAGGAAAAAGATATCAGAGATTGGGGGAGTTGTTAAATTACCGAAAGGTAAGTCAACAACGTCCCCTAAATTTCTTCCTCAATGAGCAGCACGATCAGACCGTACTGTATCAAACTATCGGCAAAAATAGCTGCCGCTGCAGTTTTTTCATCCACCACCACGGCAATTTTCCCCTGGTCGAACAGCTCACGCTCCAGGGTTCGAGCTTTTGCCTGCCGCTCTTCATGGTTTGCACCGCTGATTCGGATCATCTCGCCCCGCTGGCCGAGTCGGGCTTCCCATTCAGCTCGGGTCACCAGGCCAACGCCAGTAGCTCCCAGCGGTTTTGCCGCCGGCTGCTGATCACTGGCCAGCCGGTCGATGATCATTCCCACCGCCGAGGTATAGTTGGTCACCGGGTCAATGAGGATGAAACTGCCGGTGGTCCGGTTTTTCATATAGGGATCAAAGTAAAGGGGTCTGCTGGTGGTGATGGTTACCCGGCCGATCTCATTAAGGGAAAGGTGGTCGACCTCGCTTTTGCGCAGGGTATTGACATCGGTCCGGTAACGCACCCGGTCGATCTTGGCCCGGGTGGTCTGGGTGGTGTGCTTAATGAAAAAGCCGGTGCCCGGGTCCATGGGCTTCTCGTCCATCCAGACCAGCATCGCCTCGAATGATCTGCCCGTGCGGGGCATATTGTTGGGGTGGACCAGCATGTCGCCGCGGCTGACATCGATTTCATCCTCCAGGGTCAGAGTCACCGACTCAGGGGAGAAGGCAGCGTCCAGCGGACCGTCGTAGGTGGCGATCTCTTTAACCTTCGATTTTTTGTGCGACGGCAGGATCAAAACCTCTTCGCCGGGACGCACCACCCCCGAGGCCACCTGACCGGCAAAGCCGCGGAAACTGGCATCGGGACGCAGCACGTATTGGACCGGAAAGCGGAAGTCGATGAAATTGCGGTCGGAGGTAATGTAGATCGATTCCAGCAGTTCCAAAAGCGGTTGGCCGGAATACCAGGGAGTGTTGGTCGACCGGGTCACCACGTTGTCCCCCTTGAGGGCCGAAAGGGGAATGAAGTGCAGGTCGGGAATTTTCAGCCGGGCGACAAACTCACGAAAATCCTGGCAGATGGCGTCGAACCTTTGCTGGTCGAAATCCACCAGATCCATTTTATTCACCGCCAGGATAACGTGCTTGATCCCCAGTAGCGAAACAATGAACGTATGGCGGCGGGTCTGGGTGATGATCCCGGTGCGGGCGTCAACCAGGATCACCGCCAGGTTGGCCGTCGAGGCCCCGGTGACCATGTTGCGGGTATACTGCTCATGGCCGGGGGTGTCGGCGATAATGAACTTGCGCTTGTCAGTGGCAAAATAACGGTAGGCCACATCAATGGTAATCCCCTGCTCCCGCTCCGCCTTGAGGCCGTCAAGCAGCAGGGCGTAGTCAATCTCGCCGCCGACGCTGCCGACCCGCTTGCTGTCCCGCTGGAGAGCGGAAAGCTGGTCTTCATACAACAGCTTGCTGTCATAGAGCAGGCGGCCGATCAGCGTCGACTTACCGTCATCCACCGAACCGGCGGTGAGAAAACGCAAGAGATCCTTCTGTTCGTCACGATCAAGAAATTCCCTGATATCCATTAAAAATATCCTTCTCTTTTTTTCTGCTCCATCGAGCCTTCCTGGTCGAAATCGATGACCCGGGTGGTGCGCTCACTCTTGGTGACCGTCATCATCTCCTCGACAATTTTTTCAATGGTGTCAGCAGTCGACTCGATGGCACCGGTCAACGGATAGCAGCCCAGGGTCCGGAAGCGGATCATTCTCTTCTGGGGCTGCTCCCCGTGATTAAGGGGCATGCGGTCGTCATCCACCAGAATCAGGTTGCCGTCCCGTTCCACCACCTCCCGCTCGGCAGCATAGTAGAGGGGAACAATGGGAATTTTTTCCAGCCGGACATACTGCCAGACGTCAAGCTCCGTCCAGTTGGACAGGGGGAAGACCCGGATGCTCTCACCCTTGTTGACCCGGGTGTTGTAGACGCTCCAGAGCTCCGGTCGCTGGTTTTTCGGATCCCACTGGTGAAAACGGTCGCGAAAGGAAAAAATCCGTTCCTTGGCCCGGGATTTCTCCTCATCCCGTCGGGCGCCGCCAAAAGCGGCATCAAAACCGTACTTGTCCAGGGCCTGCAGCAGCGCCTGGGTTTTCATGACATCGGTATGGACCTTGCTGCCATGGCTGAAGGGGCCGATCCCCTGGCGATGGCCCTCCTCGTTGTAGTGGACAATGAGATCGATGTCGTGGCGCCGGCAGAAGTCATCGCGAAAGGTGATCATCTCCTGGAACTTCCATTTGGAATCGATGTGCATCAGGGGAAAGGGAATCTTGCCGGGGGCAAAGGCTTTCTGGGCCAACCGGGCCATTACCGACGAATCCTTGCCGATGGAGTAAAGCATCACCGGGTTGGCAAACTCAGCCGCAACTTCCCTGATAATGTGGATGCTTTCCGCTTCCAGTTCCTGCAGGTGGGAGAGGGAGTACTTTCTTTCCATAACTATTTCATATCCTTTTTACTGAACGGGAGTATCTTTTTAGAAGCTGTCATAGTTCAGTCTCCCGCTCATTCTCGCCGGCCTTCCGTGGCCGGCTCCGAGGCGTCCGCCGCAAATCACCATCCAGGTGATTTGTCCGGCGGCCAAAACCGCTTGGAGACGGAACCATGACAACTTGAGACAACTATTACTTTCACATGGCCCCAATCACTTTTCGCTGCCGTAGAAAGGCAATGATGGCATCCACCGCCTCTGCTTCCGAAAGCTCATCGGTTTTCAACGTCAATTCCGGCTGCAGGGGCGGTTCGTAGGGCGCTGAAACGCCGGTAAACTCCGGAATTTCACCGGCATCGGCTTTTTTATAAAGCCCTTTCGGGTCCCGGCCACGACAGGCATCTAGGGAACAGTCGAGAAAAATTTCAATAAAATCGCCGGCAGCCAGCAGGCTGCGGACCGCGTCGCGGTCGCTCCGATAAGGGGAGATGAAGGCGGTGATGGCGATCAGACCGGCATCCATGAGGATTTTGGCCACCTCCCCCACCCGGCGGATGTTTTCCCGGCGGTCTGCCGGCGAAAAGCCCAGATCACGGTTCAACCCATGGCGCAGGTTGTCGCCATCGAGCACATAGCCACACACCTGCAGGGCATGGAGTTCCACCGCCAGGCGGTTGGACAGGGTGGATTTGCCGGAGCCGGAAAAACCGGTAAACCAGATAACACAGGCGCCATGGCCGTTGAGTAGCCGACGCTGCTCACGACTGACCAATTCGGCATGCCAGGTCAGGTTGTCTGCTTTGGGATTTTCGTTCATCGGCTGGTCAATACCACATTTTTCCCATTAAATAAACTTCTCCGGTCAACAAGGAACTCATTTTATCACACCCGTCAGAACTGCCAGCCGATGACAATGGCGGCCAGGGCGGTGATCATAACCAGCAGGTTGAGCGGCAGACCAATTTTGAGAAAATCAGTAAAACGGTAATTGCCGGGGCCATAGACCATCAGGTTGGTCTGGTAGCCGATGGGAGTGGCAAAACTGGCCGACGCTCCTATGGCAACGGCAACCGCAAAAGGAACCGGATTAAAGCCTGCTTCGATGGCGGCGGACCAGGCGATGGGAAACATGAGGGCGGCGGCGGCGTTGTTGGTAATCACTTCGGTCATGATTGAGGTGACCAGATAGACGGCAGCCAGCAGGCCCAGCGCTCCCCACCCCGACACCAGGTCCAGCAGACCCGAGGCCAGATAGGAGGCGGCACCGGTTTTGGTAAGCGCCTGGCTGATCCCCAGGGCGGCGGCAATGACGATCAGGACATTAAGTTCAAGAGACCGCCGGGCCTCGACGACGGTAATCGCCCGGCTGATGAGCAGCACCAACACCGCCAGAATCGCCGCCCGAAAGATATCCAGCACACCAAAGGCCGCCAGCAGGACCATCAGTATCAAGGCCCCGAGAGATACCATACTTTTCCGGCGATCGACCACCGGCATGTCCGTCACTTTGCTGATCAGGTAAAAGTCGCGGGCATTGCTCCAGCGGGCGAGAAAATCGCCGCCGGCCAGTAGCAGCAGGCTGTCCCCCGGTTTCAGGACAATGCCGCCGATGCCGCTTTTGATCCGCTCGCCATGCCGGCGGACCGCCAGCACCGCCGCATCATAATGGCCGCGGAAATTGCCCTCCTTGATGGTTTTCCCCAACATGGGCGAGGAACGGGAAACCACCGCTTCCAGAATGCCGCCGGGAGCACCGCGGCGGCTGGACCAGCTCCAGTCCTGATCTTCAGCCGGTACCAGGCCTTTAATCCTCCGCAGCTGCGGCACACCGTCGGCAACCCCGACAAAACAGAGCCGGTCACCGGCCTGCAGTATTTCACTGGGTTTTACCGGCACGATGGTTTTCTCGCCGCGGATTATCTCGCTGAGATAGAGAAGATTCAAATGGCGCAGGCCGGCTTGAATAACAGTGCGGCCCACCAACGGGCCATCAACCGCTACCTGCATCTCAAAAAGATAGTCCCGGCCGTTGCCATTCTCATTCTCGGACATCCGGACAGGGAGGATAAAATATCCCCATGCCAGGATGTACAGCAGACCGACAACCACACAGGGAATACCCACCCGCGCCAGCTCGAAAAGTCCCAGGGAACGACCGCCGGCATTAATCATCATGCCGTTGACCACCAGGTTGGTGGAGGTGCCGATCAGGGTACAGGTGCCGCCGAGAATGGCGGCATAGGAAAGGGGAATCAGGTATTTCCCGGGCGGCAGCCGGTGGCGCTGGGCCCACTCGCTGACCGCCGGGACAAACATGGAGACAATGGGGGTATTATTTAAAAAGGCGGAAAGCAGGCTGACCGGCACCATCATCCGGAGCAGCGCCCGCCGGCCCAGACCCTTGCCGCGCCCCATAACCCGATCGGCGAACAGTTCCAGAATTCCCGATGACTGGGCGCCGTAGGCGACGATAAACAGGAGGGCGACCGTCAGCATGCCCTTGTTGGCAAAGCCGGCCAGCGCTTCCTGGGGCGTCAGCACCCCGGTCAGCAACAACACCCCCAAGGCGGCAAAGAGGATGGCATCAGGTGCCAGCAGCTCAAAAACCAGGGCTGCAAGCATGAGGCCAACAACAAGGATAGTCAACTGGGCATCAAAGGACATAAAAAAAATGGTAAACAATATAAGGTTAAAGGCGAAAGGTTAAAGGTTAAAACTCTGATGAGCAAAACTTCGGCTTCTTTCAGCCTTTTACTCAACAAGTCACCGTACACCTTATACCGTTTACCGTACAGCGTTCTTTTATCATCTTTTAACGATAGTAGGCGTAATAAAGACGATCAGTTCACCCTGGTCGACATCATCCAGGTCATGTTTGAACAAGTTGCCAAACAAGGGTACCCTGGAGAGGCCCGGCACCCCGTCCTTCTGCTGGATATTGTTGCTGAGGATGATGCCGCCGATCACTGCCGTTGCGCCATCCTGAATCAGCAGAGTGGTATTGACATTCTGGGTATTGATAATCGGCTCCCCTTGGCCGGTGTTTTCCCCCTGGCTGTCATTTTTAATCTGCAGCTCCAAGGTAATCTCCCCGTTTTTGGTAACATGGGGGACCACCTCCAGGCTCAGTTCCGCCTCCTTGAATTCCGTGTCCGGATTGTCTACATCCGATGATTTATAGGGAATTTCCTTCCCCTGGCCAATCTTTGCCCGGTGGTTGTCGAGCACCATCACCCGCGGATTAGAGAGGGTTTTAATCATATCCTTCTCCTCCAGGGCCGTCAAGCGAACATTGAAGCTGAAGGAATCCAGCTTGCTGATCCCGAAGGTGATGGCCGAGGAGGCTGCCGGAGTCGGCAGGTTGATCGCCGTGTCGGCAAAGCTGCCGGCATCGGTGCTGCCGCCGGCGGAAAAAGTTTTACGGTTGCCGCTGCCGAAGGTATCGCTGTAGGAACCACCCCACTGGATTCCCAGCTCCTTGACCGCCTTGTTGGAGGCAGTGACAATCCGGGCTTCAATCATCACCTGCGGCGTGGGGATATCCAGCACTGCCAGCAGCTGCCGGACCTGTTCGATATAGCTCGGCGTATCGCGGACCATCAGGGTATTGGTACGGCTGTCGGCCCGCAGGCGTCCGCGGGAGGAGAGCAGCGACTCCACCTGAGCAACCACATCTACCGCCTTGCTGTAGTTGAGGGAGATATATTCGGTAGTCAGATCCTCGCCCAGTTCGACAATCTCATCGACATTGACCACCCGGTAGACCTCTTTTTCCCGGATGACCCCCAGGTTGTGGGACGCCAGGATGGCACCCATCGCCCCTTCAATGCTGATATCATGAAAATTGAGCGACACGGTGGCCGCCGGCACTTCAGCACCGAGGATGAGGTTGATCCCAGCTTCGGCCGCCAGCGCCCGGAGGATATCCTGCAGACCGGTTTCGCGACACTCAAGGGTTATCCGCTTCTGCAGCGGGTCAACAGGCAGCCCATCTTCGGCCGCAACAGCACTCCATTG
Organism: Candidatus Anaeroferrophillus wilburensis; assembly: GCA_016934315.1. Classification (NCBI taxonomy): domain Bacteria; class Deltaproteobacteria; order Candidatus Anaeroferrophillales; family Candidatus Anaeroferrophillacea; genus Candidatus Anaeroferrophillus; species Candidatus Anaeroferrophillus wilburensis. The sequence goes on from JAFGSY010000012.1 coordinate 12,748, forward strand.
CAGGAAGCCGGTGGCCAGCAGCAGGATGAGCAGAAAAACAATGGTTTTTTTCATAGTACATTCCAAAAAGTCACGGAACATCCGTTGTCAGACCGGAGCATAGCTGTCCATTCCTGGCCACGAGAGGATCCCGGCACCTGGAGGATATCGTCTGCCTGAAACATTACAATCTGTCCTCTTCAGGGCTTTTGCCACCGGCACTGATGGTAAAGCTTTCGCCGTTGCTGACCATGGGCAGCAGGGTCAACTCCATGAGGTGGCCATTTTTCAGCAGGATGACCCGCTCAGGCTGCACCGAGGCAACCTTGAACCCCATCACCATATCGCCGGAAACAACCAGCTGGTTGCCGACAATCGCCTTGATCTGCACCCCACTCCTGATCACCGCCTTCAGCTTCAGATCGGGAGGCAGGGAAAACTCTTCTGCTGCTGACGGCCGCAGACCATCGGGCATGATCGCCGCGTCCGTCCGCCGTTCCACCAGCAGGGGAATAAATGGGTTCCGCTCGTACAGCTGCTGATCAACCATGAGATCTGCGGCAAAGCAGGCACCAGGAATCGGCAGCACGCCGGCAACCAGCAACAGCCCGATCAGCAAACTTGAAAATTTTCTCGCAACAGTCATACAGGCAACCTGATAATTGAGGTCCATCAAAAAAAGGAAAAGTTGTTGATCCCCAGCTGGACTTCAACCCGGGGCAGGATTTCCCGCCGGCTAAAAATGCGGACATCACTGATGGCGTACAGTTTCTCAACCTGGGAAAAGGTTTTCAGATAGTCGGCCATCCGGTCATAGTCGGCCTGGAAACCAACCTCAAATGGCTGAACCCGATAGTCTTCCTGTTCCACAGCCGGTTTTTTGCGCAGTACCTGGAGGGAAAAGTTTTCCGGCGCAGCCGTCACCGCCAGGGTTTTTACCACCCTGGCGATATCCTGTTCGGTGGCCATCTGCTGCTGGAAAGACCTGAGAGTCTCCTGTTTTGCGGCAATATTATCTTTCAGGGCGGCAACCTTTTTGGCCTGCAGGTCAGCCCGTCCGACAACCTGGGGCAGCCGTTGGATATCCAACTCCAAATGCTGAATCTGCTGGTCGGTGGCCGCCATCTTTGCCTGTAGAGGAGCAACCAGCAGGTTTTTATAGCCATAGACCACCATCACCAGGCAAAATAAGGTGAGCACCGCAAAACGAACCTGCGCCCTGCTGATGTTTTTCAGGTCAATCTGTTTGGCCAGTTGTTTCATGGAGATAGTCATGCACTCACTTTCGACGCTGTAGAGAAATACTTTAATCAAAATCACACAGTTCCAGACTTGTGAAACAATTGGAGCCTGGTTGACGCTCATGCTCGCCAATCATCCGGTTTTTCAGGCGTTTTGCGGTAGTTACACGTTTATGTACAACAGACAGTCCAAGGTAGGCCGGCGGGCTTGATTATTCAGGGGTTTCCATTTTGAAAATGATCCGGTCGTTGCCCCGATAGATGCCGAAAGTAAAGGTCCCGCAGCAGTCGGTACCAGAGCAGCTCAGCCAGGAGGGCAGCAGTGGACAGATGGTGATTGTTTCCGGCGCCGCCGGCGACGGAGCGGTAACCGTCAGCTGGCCTTGGCCCATGACCACCTCCGGCAAGGAGGTAACGGTCGCCCTCGGGGAATCAAAACCAATGCCGTTGGTGCAGCTGTCATCGGGATTGACCAGCCAGCCGGTGCCGTCCCAGTACTGCACCAGCAACGGCGAATCGCTGATATCCTCAGTTTCCGGACCAAAATTATCGCCCAGGAACAGGCGCCCGGCGCGCAGTTCGGTACCAATAATGGTGTTGATGCTGAAGGTACCGTCAACCCCATAAAGAATCCCGTCGCTGTCGGCAACCGTCAGGATCAGATCAAAATCGGCGGCAAAGGGAGCCACCGCTTCCCGCTCGTAGACAAAACTGTCGACAACCGTCAAGGTCTGGGAGGACAGGGCGGCCAACGGCAGGCTGGCGGGGGTGACGGTCAGGGTCCGGCCGGCGACATTATTGAGATATGCCGGGGTAAGCACCGCCGGCAGCTTGCAGTAGTCGCCGCTATAATTAAGGGTTTCGCCATTGCCAAGATTCTGGGCCGCGATGGTAATCTGCGGCACATCCTGGTAGCTGAAGGGCTGGCCCAGATAGGTAAACACACCGCAGGCCGGTGCCAAGGTCGCCACCGTCGACTGGACGGCAAAATGGTCGGGAGTAAAACGGCCGATGGGGGTGCTGGTACCGGTAATCCCAGCCCCGGAGCTAAGGTAGTCGCTGTCACTTACGGTAACGGCAACAATACCCACCTCACTGAAGGTCTGGTTGGCAATCGTCCCGAGGCCGCCGGCAAAATCCAGCGTCGTCGTTCCCAGACTGCCGGCGCTGCCGGCCGCCGGCTCCAGCAGCAGGTGGCTGATCGCCACGCCAACGGCCTGATAATTGCCGGTCACTGGATTATCAGACAGATCGGTGCCGCTGTCGGCAATCCCGTCAGCATTGCTGTCGTCGGCGCTCTGCCAGGATACCGCCCGGGCGGAAAGATTAAAGGGGGCGCCGGCGCTGACAAATACCGAGCTATCAGCGCTGCTGGCTGCCTGCCAGCCGTTGGTGGTGGTAAAGACCTCAAACCCCAGGGGACGGACAATCAGGTCAGGAATATTGACCCCCAGCATGTCATAGACCCCATCGCCGTCGCTGTCATAGCGAACGTCCCACTGGAGGCGGCCGGCATCATCATACTGAAAGACCAGAAGCGCCTCGCCATCGGTAAAATCCAGCTCGACCGCGGTCCAGCTTTCATCCACCCCGGTGCCGTTCACCTGCAGCGGCTCGGCACCAACCGCCGGATCCAGGTAGAGAATCCGCATCTCGACATCAACTGTTCCCTGGAGCAAGGTTTCGCAGGCGCCAGTCAGCGGATTCACCCGCACACCCTGGAGAAAGACTGCCTGGGCATTCCAGCCCTGGTCGGAAGGTTTTGCCGCAATCTGGGTGGTCAGCCCCGGGTCATCCCAGACAAAAGAAAATCCCGCTTTGTAATAGTCGACCGCCAGACTGCCGAGGGCAGCGCCGTCAGCCACGCCGATCTGGACAGTTTCACTGTCACCGGCGGCCGGAATGCTGCTGTTCCTCAGCCACAGCTTGATCTGGCCGTTGTCGGCGGCCGCAAAGGTATAGCTCGCCGTACCGCTGCCGTTATCGCTCCAGCTGCCGGCCGGCGGATCGTCATTGACATAGCCGCTCAGCTGGTCATACCATACCCCGCCGTTGTCGGCACTGATGCTCGTGGTTCCCAGGTAGCCGGTCAGCAGGCTGTCGGCGTTGTCCTTCGCCTGGATGGTGATCAGTTCCGCCCGGCAGGCCAGGGCCTGCCGATCGTCATCCTCATCGGCAAGGGTAAAATGGTCTACGGCACTGCTCGAGCACAGCCCGGCGGCCAGTTGAGCCGTATGGAGTTGTCCCGCTTGACTCGGATTTAGCGCCTGGGAGAAGAGCATGAACTCATCAAGCTGGCCGCTGAAGATGTCGCCATACCCCGAACCAACGGCCCGGGCGGCAAGAATCAGGCTTTCACCATTGGTGCCCATACTCCCTTTGTCATTATATTGCCCTACCAGACTACCGTTTTTGAAGGCCCGGAATTTATTGCCATCATAGGTTATCACTGCATGGGTCCACTGATCTACAGCAACCGCAAACGCTGGGGTGTCGCTTGCCGCCGGCGACCAGCGGAAATAAAAGGTCCCGCCGGCTACCCACGCTTCATAGAGCCCGCTTTTGCTGTACACAACCTGGTCGCCGCCGCTCCCATCCCACTTGAACCAGACCGAAACCGACCAGTCGCCGGCACCGGGATTAAAAAGGGCATCATTGCCGAGATCAACATAGGGCAGGTCAGCACCAGTACCAAGGCATTCCGCATAATGGTAGTCCGGTAATGGCAGATGCGAGACAGGCGGGGCCGCCGAGGACACCGACGACAACACCATGACCAAGAAAGTCAGGAGAAAAAAAAGCAGGATATTTTTGCCATGCATCTCTTCTTGCCACCCAAGGTATTATGCAGGAAAAAGGTTTGTGCTTATTTCAGCAGGCAGGAAATGACGAACGCGAAGTGAGCCGGAATGCCGGCATGATCATCGGCGGCAACCCGGGTCACTTCGGAAAAATCAACCGCCGCCAGGACATCAGATTCCCGTTGGAGATTTTCCAGGTAGCCGGCGATGGCGGCGCTGCCCAGAGCCCGGCCAGCAATGGTTACCGAAACCTGAGGCACGGCGGCATCACCCGCTGCTGCCGGCAGCACCTGCCGGCCAGCCGACTTAATTTCCGTCAGCCAAACTCCTTCCGGCACCTGCCGGCTGATGGCCGCCACAATAAGATACCAGTCACGACGCTGGCTCTTGATCCCTTCAGCTAGCTGGAGCTTCTGCTGCGTCCTGGCAAACTGTTCCTCCAGCTCCTTCACCTTATCAAGGAGCTGCTGGTAGGTACGGGACTCCTCCTGCAGCACGGTATGCCGTGCTTTGAGCCTTGTCAGTTCGGCAACGCGAAGAGCAGCCTTATGGCGTAGCAGCAGATAGTTGCCGCCCATTATCAGAAGCATCACGGCCAGCAGGACACCGGCAACCAGCCGTGGAGAGATGCCGGAATGGCCGGCAGATCTTTTGTTCGTCGATAAATTTATCCGCTGCATACTGTTCGCTTTAGGCTATCCCTGCAGCGCCAGGCCGACGGCAACGGTAAACCGGGACGCCTGCTGGCGGCAGATGTTGAGTTGCTCTTCATCTCCTTTGAAAGCGGAAAAATCAAGCTTCGCCAAGGGATCATAGGTCGCACAGGCGACTCCTAGGGTTTCCCCCAGATAATGTGGCAGATCTGGCAGCTGCGAACCACCGCCGGTCAATACCACCTGCCCCACAGTTCCCTTGTGCATGGTACTCTGGAAATAATCGGTAGTCCGGTGAATCTCCAAAGCCAGCTGCTGCATATCCGACTCGAGGGAGTTAAAAACCGCTTCCTGCAATTCCCCCTCGGCCAGCTTGTCAAACCGGTGGCGATAGAAGCTGACCCCGTGTTCACGAATGAGCTGGCTAGCCAGCTTTGGTTCAAAACCTTTATGGAGGACCAGCGACGCCACCCATGAACGGGTGGAAATGGCGAGCCAACGGGTGAGGAGGGGCAAGGAATCGCTGATAATGGCAATGGTCGTTCCATCACCACCGAGATTGACCAGCACCGGGTTTGCTTCCAGAACCGCCGGCGGACAATGGTGCAGGGCAGCGGCCAGGGACATCTCTTCTGGTTCCAGACACTGGATGGACAAGCCCAGGCGTTCAAAAAAGGTTTCCAGACGAATAATATCATCCTGCTTTGCCAGGTAGACCCTCACCTGCTGAAGTTCCTGGTGCCCCTGTTTTCGTGCCCCGAGCAGCAGATGATCCCGCTGAAAAATATCCGGCGACTGCGCCATTTTTTCCTTCAAAGCCCAGTAGATGGCCTGGGGCAGGTCTTTTCCAGCCATCAGAGGCAGCGTCAGCTCCTGACGGCTCACCAGCTCTGCAGGCAGGGACATGGCAACCGGGATTCCCTTATTGACGTAAGCGGACAGCGCTTTGGTGATGATCTGCGAAAAAAACCCCTCTGACTGCGGATCTTTCAAGGCTGGAGCCTCCTCCCCGTAAGGGTAGAAGAGGATATCCTCCACCAGAGACCGTTTTTTCAGCCGGCGCATGAGCACCATCTTCAACGAGGTTGGCCCGAAATCGAGGGCCAGCAGCTGATCTTTTTTACTGCCAAGTGAAAACATCTTTTTTCACCACAGAGACACAGAGGATAAAGAAAATAACATCCACCTCACTTTTTGAATTTGATCACCATCGACCGCCGGGCATAATCGGACGTGCTCTCATTGCCGCCGGTACCGGTTGCCGTGAGCTGCCAGTAACCAGGGGCATCCTGCCGGCAAGCAACAACCGCACGTGACTGGTCAAACTGCATATGGGTTTCTCCCGGGCCGGCAATAACACCCTGATCCAGCATGACAACCGCCACCTCGCCGGCGGCACAGGCACCGTAATAGGCCCGGGTTGAGAAGAGCTCATTGGTGGACTCCTTGTCGGCCAGGGTACTCATGGCCAGCATCACCAGGCCCAAAAATGACAGGATGAGGATCATGAACACCGCAGCAATCAGGGAAACACCCCGGGTATCCCACCAGATACATCTGTTCATCTTATTACCTTCCCTTCGCATAAAGGCCGGGGAAACTTTACCAAAAGTCACATTTCAGGGGAAATTCACCAATCGTATGCGGTGGTTCAGGACCAATGGCAGAGACTTCTCCGCCAGACTCAAGGTCACCGCCACGGCCGGTTCCGCAGCCAGGGTCCCCGGCTGCAGAACAAACCGGATCGCCGCAACCTGCCGACAGAGAAATTGGCCATGATCCTCACCAGCGCCGGGCTCGTAACCAGAATAGTACAGCAGTGCATCACTGTTGCGACTGACTTTGATTGCCGAGTCACAAACATAATAGCGTTGGCCGGGGGAGGAACGGCTGATAACTCCGCCGCAGGTAATCCGGTCAGCCGTATTGGTGACAATGGGAAACCGGCTGCCGCCACTATAAAAATCACTGGTACCGGTGTTGTAAATCACCAACCACATGCCACTGAAATTCCGGCCGCTGAGATCGTCATCAACGTGGAGAACGGCACCGGTAATGGCATTATAGGAACCGCCATAGGCCGTCCGGCCGAATTCAAGGGCTTCGCCTCCGGCTGAAATACGGACCGAGTTGGGCACCGCGTGGCGCAGTTCCCGCTCGAGCAGCATCATCGCCAGCCGGCCGCCCGACTGCAGCGATTTCATCACTCCTCTGGTCCGGTAGCCACGGCCGGCGGCATTGATAATCTGGCCGATCACCAGACTGACAATGCCCAGCAGGACAATGACGATGACCATTTCGATGAGGGTGAAGCCACCTTGCTGTTTTTTCATCCCGCTGCCTATACAGTACACCACAGTGACAAAGGTTACCGCTTAACGAAGAAAATTGAGTTGTTACGAAGCCATCAATAGTTGCCTTTGATGCTGACCAATGTGATCGGCTCATTATTCGGGGTCGTTACGATCACGGTTATCTGTTTGAAGTTGGTCCGCGGCGAAGACCCGCCGCAGCTGTTGTCGGGATCCTGACTGCCCCGGCCGTTGCCGGCCACAGCAAAAGTATAGGGATCACCGGCAGTTCCCGAACCGCCGCTGATTACCGCATACATCACCTCAACCTGACGGCTGAAGTTGGCGGCTCCAGCAAGCAGCGTTCCCTGCTGATCAGCCAGGTCATCACCGGCGGCGGCATTGCCATTATCCTCCAGGAGGCCGTCATAGTCATCAACATCGTCCCATTCCTGGCGGGGACCCACCGCGCCCTCGCCGGCATCCAGCCCGATGGCCGAGGCGTCATCATCATTGCAGGCCGGATCACAGTCGCAGGGGATGCCGCAGCTGCCGCTGTCATTGCGGCCATCCTTCGCCGCCCCGTCACAGGCATCAAGGCAGCCGCCGCCATTGGGGGTCCGTTCGTCCCAGCGCCGGCTGAGAATTTCGTCCATCAGCTCCTGGGCCAGGATAATCCCCTTCTGGCGGACCAGCGGATCTGAACCGCGCCGCACAATGTTACTGTACAGAGCCATTACCCCGCCGGCGGCAACTGCCAGGACGAGGACAAAGATCACCGTTTCAATGAGAGTAAACCCCGACCGTTTGCTAATAGACATAACCGGTGACGCTTTCCAGGTGAAGGGTGATGGAGCTGCCGCCGCGGCTCAAGACAAAATCCACCCCGGCATAGGACCAGCCGGGATAGTCCGGCTGCCCCCGGCCGGTAAAACCGAGGCTGGTGACGGCGGGACTCGAAGTAATACCATCAAGGCGCAGGCGGTTGTAAAAAACCACAAAATCCTGGCGATCCATGGGCTGTTCGGCATAGGATTCACCTGCCTCGCGGATACCGTTGCCATTGTCATCCCGCCAAATACAATAGTGATCCGCCGCCAACCCCAGACGCCACTGCTCGCCATTGCGAATCAGATTCAATTCCTGACAATAGCGCAGATCATCGGCAAAACGCCGGCCGGCGCCCTCCAGCTCAAACCCTGTATGGCTGAACTTGGGCACCGCCACGGCAGCCAGGACGCCGATCACCAGGATGATCATGATCAGCTCCACCAAGGTGAACGCAGACTGGGTTGATATTCTCTGACCTCTCCCGGGGTTCATGGAGACCCTCCATCGGCGGCTGACATAAGGTCCGCCAGATACTGTTTCAGAGTCTCATCACTACAGCGGTCATACAACTGCCGATAGTCGGCCATGGTGACCTCTTGTCCCCGTATCCTGCGGTGCAGCAGGGCAATGAAATCAACCAGGAAGATCGGTGGCCGGTTCGTTTCCAGGGCCCGGGAAAAATAAAGCATCGCCTGGTCCGGCCGGCTATCCACCTCATAATAGAGCATCCCCAGCAGAAAAGGGAAAATCCACCGGTCGGGAAATGCCCGGCAGGCTTTTTTGAGCAGCGCTTCGCCGCCATCCCGATCACCGCGATACTGGGGACCGGCGAGGAGCGTTGCCCCATAGAGATAGACCAGATAAAAAGATGGATCCAGGTCGGTGATGGCATCAAAGAGATAGAATTCCCGGCTTTTCTCCCCCGGTGCCAGGGGTTCAGGCTGCTGCAGACGGCGGTGGGCGGTGAGCCAGAGGTAATCAGCCACCACCGACCGGCCATCAAGAGCCAGGGTCTTCAGCACCGTCTTGTGGGGCAGGATGCTCACCTGGGCACTGAGGGTCTGGTGCTGCCAATCAGTCTGAATCCCCCGATGGGCGGCCAGAACCGCCAGGGCACTGAGACACAAGATGCAGCAGGAAAAAAACCGTTTGGCCATCTCCACTACCTAAAGTTCAAGAAATATCACTGCGGGCAAAACGCCAGCAGGCCAGCACCAGAACAGCGGTCAGGTAAGCTAAGGAATAGATCGCCAGCCGCACCAGAGATGATGAGGACGGCAGCTGCTGATGAAAGGCTGCCGAGGCCAACTGAAAGGCACCAAAATCAGGCAGCAGATGATAGATGCCAAGACCCACCAGACCCAGGAGGCCGCCGACCTGCCCGCCAACCTCGGAGAACAGCACCGTTCCATGGCCGCCGACAAACAGCAGCAGCGCAAGGAAGATCGCCGCAAACTGCGAGCAGAAGGTGGACAGCAGGACAACAATCCCCAACAGCAGGAGATATTTCAGATACAGAAAAAGAGCCGCCACCAGGAAGCCGGTCGTTACCGGCTCACCGACCATGGAGAGCAGGACAAAAAATACCGTAGTCAAAGACAGGTGGCTGCAGGCGCCCACCCCGGCAAGGGCCAGGAAGATGCCCAGCAGCACCTGCCAGCGCTGGACCGGCCTGGTTAGAAGCCAGACCAAACCGCCGTTTTCCCGGTTGCCGGCCACCTGCTGGGCACCCACCAGCAGCACATAGAGGAGCAGGAAAAAGGCCGCAAAGGCCATTCCCAGATCATAGAACAGTTTATGCTGTTCGCCGATCTGCAGCGGCGCAACCACCAGCGACAGCAGGAGAATGATCAGCGAGCCGCCAAAGACGGAGACAAACAGTCGTTCACCGATGATTTCGCGGGCAGTGACGGCGGCTATGCGACCTACAGCTCCCATGGCATCGCCCTACTGCCCGATCGTCTGGAGGAAGAACTCCTCCAAAGGCAACCCAAGAGCTGCCACCCGATACGTTCCACACGTGCGGCCCTGATGGATAATGCCGCAGTGGGTCGCCAGCTGCTGGATATCGCTGAGCAGGTGGGAAGAGAAAAAAATCGTTGTTCCCTGGTCATGAAGCAGCTGGAGACGTTCGAGCATCTCCCGGCGGCCGGCAATATCCAGGCCGCTGAAAGGTTCATCTAGGATCAGCAACCGGGGATCGTTGACCAATGCCTGAGCCAACCCCAGACGCTGCCGCATGCCCTTGGAAAAATTCTTCACCGGTCCGCCAATCCCCTCCAGACCGACAAACGCCAACAACTCCAGTGCTCGCCGGTCAGCGTCCGCAGCCCCCACACCACTGAGGCGGGCGGCGGTCTTTAACAGTGCCAGGGCACTGACATGGGGATAAAAACGGGTTCCCTCAGACAAAAAACCCACCCTGCTCAGCGGGTGGGTTCGAGATCCATCAACAGTGATGGCAGCCCCCCCGGCATCCGGGGCGGTCAATCCCATGAGCACCCTGAGGGCCGTGCTTTTACCGGCCCCATTGAGACCCAGGAAGGCAAAGCAGGATCCCGCCTCAACCGTCATGGAAAAGTCACTCAAGGCGGTTACCGGCTTTCGATGCCAGAAATCCCGGTAATAGCGTTTGGTCACATCCTGAAATACGATGGCAGACATGTTTTTACGGTACACAGCGTAAGATATACGGTGAACGAGACATATCGTTTGTTGATCACCAATTGCTGGGCCGCACCCCGGCCCCGTCGGCATTGTCAGTTCCGGGACGATCGTCGTTGAGATAAATCACCGCATCTTCCATGCGGTCAAAGGTGTTGTTCTCATCCCCCGGATAATAGGCCCAGCCGCTGCTTTCATCGGCCCGCCGGGGGTCGTAGAAGGCATCAGCCATGCTGGCGTCCCGAACCGCCCGGGCGTTGCTGCTCATGCCGACGGTCATATCCGGCAGGATGATCTCCGGCAGACTTTCGTTGCGATTGCCGGCCTGTTTATCCGATTCGATAATCTGATAGTAGCGGATCGTCTGGGGGCGGCTGGCAAGATCAAGGCGGTTTTTTTGGACCTCTTCCAGCGTCGGCCAGTCTGGGTTCTCACCGGCGGTACCCGTATTGACTCCCGAGGCGAGGATCTTGCCATGGGCAATATGGATTCCTTCGCGCAGGGCCGCCAGCTGGCTTTTGGCCGCGGCGATCTTCGCCTCATTATGCAAGCCCATGAACTTCGGCACCGCCACCGCCGCCAGGATGCCGATGATGACAATCACCAGCACCAGTTCGATCAGGGTAAACCCCTCCCTGCTGCCCATCACAACCTCCAAATCAGGTTATCGCTTAAGATTGAGCAATCTCCGGCTTCACAAACCGCCAGCACTCGGCCTCCGCTTCCGTGCTCGCCGGCCATCAGTGGCCGGCCTCGAACCGTGACAAACCGCCATGTGAGCTTCCACAAAAACGGATAGTGCCGGGATTCAGATTAATCCACCGTAAAACTGCCATCAGCGTTGTCATAGGTCCAGGCACTGTCAGCATCACCATCACCATCCACATCCAAACCAGCCTGGGTTCCCGGTCCCGTATAGGTTTCCGTGTCACCATCGGCAGCACCGGCAATACTGGTCTTCGCCCATTTATCGGCAGAGGTAAGGGGCTGCTCCAGAACATAATCGAAGAAACCGGCTGTGGCGGCAGAGGCAAGGCCATCCAGACTCAGGGGATAATCGGCAGCACCGGCCGTACCTGCAGGTGCCACGCCATTGACCAGGTAGGTGGAGTGCCAGATGGCAATCCCGGCCCGCACCGCACCGGCAACCCCCTGCTCGGCCGCTTTTTTGGCATCATCCTGAAAATTGACATACTTTGGCAGGGCCACGGCGGCCAGGACGCCCAGAATAACAATCACCATCACCAGTTCAATCAGGGTAAAACCCCGGTTGCTTTTCATTCTTTCGCGTTTCATAGCATCTTTCTCCTTTGTTGATAAACAGTATTTTGATACTCTCATAAATTCATCGTTGCCATTTCGATAAAACTTTAAAAAAAATAACTAGTTAGGAGGAACACCAGCACCCGGGGCCACCAGGGTGTGATTGCAAACGGTTTTGGCCGCCAGACGGATCACTTAAACACCTCCATCATGTTCCACCACGGCATGAAAATCGCCAGGGCCATGAAGAGCACAAAGCCGCCGAGAATAAGCAGCAGGAAAGGCTCAATCAGGGTGGTCATATTTTTGATCGTATAGCGGCTTTCCAGATCGAAATAGTCCGCCACCTTGGCCATCATGCCGTCCAGGTTTCCCGCCTGCTCGCCGGCCGCCACCATCTGAATCATCAGGGCCGGAAAAAAGCCGCTGGCCCGCATGGGCATGGCGAGGGTTTTCCCTTTCTCCACCTGCAGCTTCACCTTTTCAATCTCCCGGCGCAGGACGGCATTGTCCACCACCCCGGCAACCACATCGAAAATGGTCAGCACCGGCACACCGCTGGCCAGCAGCAGGGAGAAAATCCGGGCAAAGCGGCCGAAATTGATCTTCTGGAACAGTTTGCCGAAGACCGGCATCCTCAGTTTGAAGCGGTCAACGGCCAGGCGGCCGTCCGGCAGCCCGTACACCCAACGATAGCCGAACATGACACCCACCACTGCTGCCAGCAGCAGGTACCAGTAGTCATGGAAGATGGTATTCATGCCGATCAGCATCCTGGTGGGCAGCGGCAGGGCGGCCCCGGTGCGGGCGAAGATGCCGATAAACCGGGGAACCACAAAGGTCATGAGAATAACGATGGCAAAAACCACAGACAGGCCTGCAAGTTTTGGGTAGCGGGTCGCTGTCTTAATCTGCTCCCGGGTCTCCCGCTCATACTCCTGCAGATCGGCCATCCGGTGGAGAATCACATCCAGCTTGCCGGAGATCTCCCCCACCCTGAGCATATTGATATACATGTCGGAAAACAGGCGCGGATGGCGGGCAAAGGCATCGGAAAGAGATCCCCCCTGCTCCACATAGGTAACGATATCATGCAGTGCAGCAGCGACCAGTGCATTGCCCGATTCCTCGGCCAGAGTTTTGAGGCAGCTCAGGAGAGGGATGCCGGCGTTGATCAGGGTGGCCAGTTGACGGGTGACAATGATCAGCTCCTCCGGCTTGACCTTCTGGTAACGGGCGACAACAGACTGGTATCCGGCCAGACACTGCTGGCCAAGAGATGCTTCTTTGATGACCAGAGGCATCATCCCCTGCCTGGTCAGCCAGGCCTGGACGCCGGCAGGAGATTCAGCCTGACGCACCCCATGGTGCTCCCGGCCATCCTCGTCATGGGCGCGAAACGCATATAATATCAGCTGCTGGGCAGCCATGATTATTCGACCTCCATGGTAACCCTGAGAACCTCTTCAATGGTGGTTTCTCCGGCTAGGGCATGCTGCAATCCCACCTCACGCAGCGGCTGAAAACCCTCCCGGCACGCGGCTTCCTGAATGAGCTCCGAATGGGCCCGGCTGACAATCAATTCCTTGATCGCCGGGCTCAGAGACATGACTTCATAGAATGCCAACCGACCGGCATAGCCTGTCTGGCTGCACCGGGGGCAGCCGGGAGCATGGTAAAATTCAGGCGTCCCCTCCAGGGCAAGGGTATCAACCAAAGCCTGGGACGGCACATAGGATTCCTTGCAGTGGGGACACAGGCGGCGGGCCAGCCGCTGGCCGACCACCAGAATCAGGGATGACGCCACCAAAAACGGCTGAATGCCCATATCCAGCAGCCGGGTGGCGCAGCCGGGGGCATCGTTGGTATGCAGAGTGGAAAACACCAGATGGCCGGTAAGGGCCGACTGGATCGCCATCTCGGCGGTTTCCTGGTCACGGATCTCACCCACCATAATGACATCGGGATCCTGACGGAGAATCGACCGCAGGCCGCTGGCAAACGTCAGATTGATTTTCGGGTTGACCTGGATCTGGTTGATGATCGGCAGCTGGTACTCCACCGGGTCTTCCAAAGTGACAATATTCTTATCCAGCGAATTGATGCTGTTGAGCGCCGCGTAGAGGGTGGTGGTTTTGCCGCTGCCGGTGGGACCGGTGATAATAACCATGCCATAGGGCTTGGCAATCTTTTCCCGAAACAGCTTCTCCTGCTCATCGAGAAAACCCAGCTGTTCAAGGTCCACCAGCAGGGCGCTCTGATCCAGCAGCCTCAGAACCACCTTTTCGCCCCGCACAGTGGGGATGGTGGACATGCGCACATCGATATTTTTATTGCCCACCGCCAGTTGGAAACGGCCGTCCTGGGGCAGGCGCCGTTCGGCTATGTTGAGATCGGCCATGATTTTGAGCCGGGAAACGGCATTGGCATGGAGCTCGATGGGAGTGGTCATCTTTTCCCGCATGAGACCGTCCACCCGAAAACGGATGCGCAGCAGCTCTTTTTCCGGTTCCAGATGGATATCACTGGCTTTGACCTTGACCGCTTCAATGAGCAGGGCGTTGATGAAGTCGCTGACCTTGCCGTCATCCTTGGCAATCTCCCCCAGGGTCGGTGGCTGAGAACCACGACCTCTCTCCCCCTGCCCCTGCTGCAGGCTGTCATAGACCTGACTCAGGGAGCTGCCCCGGCCGTAATACTTTTCTATGGCGTCAACGATGACCCCTTCGGCGGCAATCACCGGATTGACCTGACAGGAGGTTGCCGAAGCGATCTCATCCAGAGAGATGATATCCATGGGATCAACCATTGCCAGGGTCAATTGATCCTCGACCTTGAACAGCGGTATGGCTTTATATTTCCTGGCCAGCATCTCAGGCAGCGCCGAAACCACCTCCGGATCGATGAGAAAGGAATCAAAGGTCATGTGGGAGATGTTCAGCTGCTTGGCAATCGCCTTGATAATCTGCTCCTCGGTGGCAAAACCAAGGTTCATCAATGACTGACCAAGCCGGATATTTTCCCGCTTGCTTTTTTCAAGTCCTTCCAGCAGCTGTACATTGGTGATCAACCCTTCGTCCAGCAGCACATCACCAAGCCTTTTTCTCGTCGTAAACGCCATTTCCATCCTTCAGCTATCATCTGAACTTCCTAAACATACTGCCTGTTCCTCACCTTTCGACGAATTCCCTCCAGAGTTTAAAAAAAACTGCACCAGCGGCAAAAAACTTCACCCCGACTCTGCTTGACATCACCACTATTTCAGATTAAGGAAAAGAAAGAACTTTTTTTCAACACTATCAATGGGGGGAAGAGCAGCTGGTGAACAAGCGTCTACTGGTTCTTGATGATGAGCTGGAAATCAGAGAGGTATCGGTGGCCTTTTTTTCCAACTTCGGATTTCAGGTTGATGCAGCTGCCAGCGGCAATGCCGGCATAACCTTATTGGAAGAGCAGGATTACGACGTCGTCATCACTGATTTGATGATGCCTGACGGCGATGGCGAAAAGGTTCTCGCCTGGGTAATGAAAACCAAGCCTTATATCGGCGTTATCGTCCTCACCGGCTACGGAAGTGTGGAGTCAGCCGTAAATTTGATGAAAATGGGCGCCGCCGATTATGTCCTGAAGCCTTTCATGCTGCCTGAGCTGAAGGTCGTGGTGGAACGCTGCATCAGCAGGCAGGCTCTTAAGGAGGAAAATCGCCTGCTCAAGGAAGCCTATGCCAAGATGCAGGAGGTCAAGGTGATGAAGGAAAAGTTTCTCGACCTGACCAGCCATGAGCTGAAAACGCCGGTAACCATCATCAATACCATTTTGGATCTGGTCGAACAGCATGACGATGGGGCCTGCCTGGCGGAGCAGTACCTTCCCCTGATGAAAAAAACGGTCGCCAGCCTCACCAGAACGGTGGGGGAATTGAACCAGCTGGTCCAGTCGCGGGAGGGGATGCTCCCCATCACCATCCAGGAGATAGAAATGGCAGCCTTGATCGAGGAAGTCATCGACGATATCAAGCTGCTGGCGGCCGATCGCAAGCTTCGTTATGCGTTCAATGGCCGGGGAAAAGGCCCTTTCAGCGCGTTTCTGGACCAGGATAAAATTCGCCAGACGCTTTTTGAACTTTTGCAGAATGCGGTGAAATACACCCCTGACCAGGGGTTAATCACCGTTGATATCACTTGCAACCACCACGAGGCAACACCGCCCACCACCATGACCATCAGGATTTCAGATGCCGGCATCGGCATCGCCCCGGAAGAACAGGAGAAAATTTTCGAGAAATTTTACAAGATTCAGGACGTCCGCGACCACAGCAGTTCTGAGTCCGCCTTTCTGGGCGGCGGCATGGGCGTTGGTCTCTCCCTGGCCCAGGGGCTGATTCATGCCCAGGGCGGCTCGCTGACGGTGGAGAGCTCACCGGGAGCCGGTTCCACCTTCATTATCACCCTGCCCTGTCGGGCTCTGCCAGCCTCGCTGTAGCCCTCCCATGCATACCGCCGTCATGAGTGCCTCCCTGCAGGGCATCCAGGCCGTGAACATCGAAGTGGAAATCGATGTTTCCCCAGGACTGCCCGGCATGGCCATTGTCGGCCTTGCCGACCATGCCATTAAAGAGAGCAGGGACCGCATCCGGGCAGCGGTCAAAAACGCCGGCTTTGCCTTCCCCAACCGCCGGATTACCATCAACCTGGCACCGGCGCACCTGAAAAAAGAGGGTACTATTCTTGATCTGCCGATGGCCATCGGCATCCTCGCAGCTGACGGAGACCACCCCGAATATGCTTCCTGGCTGCAGCACTATCTGGTTGTCGGCGAACTTTCCCTGGACGGTTCGGTAAAACCGATTCGCGGCTGTCTCTCCATCGCCCTGATGGCCAGGAAGCAGGGGTATCGCGGACTCATCCTGCCACCGGACAATGCACCTGAAGCGGCGATCATCGAAGGACTGGAAGTCATCGGCGTCAATACCATCGGTGACGTTATGGGACTGCTGGCCGGCGATATCACTATTGCCGCCACCCCGCACCGCCCGGCTTCCGGACATCGCCAAATGACCGCCGGCATCGATTTTGCCGATGTCCGGGGGCAGCACCATGCCAAGCGGGCCCTGGAGATTGCCGCCGGCGGCGGCCATAATCTGCTGTTCATCGGCCCTCCAGGGGCCGGCAAATCGATGCTGGCCAAACGCCTGCGTACCATTCTGCCGCCGTTGACCTTTGAGGAAGCAATTGAAACCACCATCATCCACAGCGTTGCCGGCACGTTGGCAAACACTGACGGATTGCTGCTGGAACGACCCTTCCGCCATCCCCACCATACCATATCCGATGCCGCCCTGGCGGGTGGCGGCAACCCACCCCATCCGGGAGAAATCTCCCTGGCCCACCATGGAGTTCTGTTTCTTGATGAACTGCCGGAATTCCGCAAAAATGTCCTCGAACTGCTGCGCCAACCGCTGGAAGATCAGCAGGTGACCATTGCCCGTGCCAAGGCGACCAGCTCATTCCCGGCCACATTCATCCTCATCGGCGCCATGAATCCCTGCCCCTGCGGCCACTATGGCGACAGCCAGCACCCGTGCACCTGCACCATGCATCAGATTCACAAATACCGCGGCAAGCTCTCCGGCCCCCTTTTAGACCGCATTGATCTGCATGTGGAAGTCCCCGCTGTGCCGGCGGCAGAATTATTGAATCCCACAAGCACTGAGGAGCACTCGGCCGTTATCCGCCAGCGGGTGGTTGCCGCCCGGCAAGTTCAGGAAGACCGCTTTGCCGGCCGGAAGATTTTTTACAACGGGGCGATGGGGGAAAAGGATATCAAAACATTCTGCCGGCTGGAGGAAAGCAGCAAAACTCTCATGCAGCAGGCCATGACAAAATTGGGCTTAAGTGCCCGGGCTTACAGCCGGATTCTCAAAGTAGCCCGCACCATCGCCGACTTGGGGGAAAGCCGGAAAATCACCACCAGCCACCTGGCGGAGGCCATCCAGTACCGCAGCCTGGACCGAAGGATGATGCTCTGACGGTAGTCAATAACGATTTATGCCTTGGCGGCTGCCAGGATGATGCGCCCATCAACAACCGCACCCTGTTGGTCATCGAGAAACAGCGGGTTGATGTCGAGCTGCTGAATAACGGGAAAATCGGTCAGCAGACCGGCAACGGCCTGCAGAACTTTTTCCAGGGTCGGCCGGTGAACCCCCTGCCGGCCCCGGGCACCCATAAGAATCGGCGCTCCTTTGAGTTCGGCAATCATGTCGTCGATCAGCGACGAAGTCAGCGGCGGCAGCCGAAGGGCTACATCCTGAAAAATTTCCGCGTAGATACCGCCCATCCCCAGCAGAACCACCGGCCCGAAAGCCGCATCCTGACGACCACCGACAATCATCTCCAGGCTTGTCTGCCCCTGGGACTGGAGCATAATCCCCCGATAGCCGGGCAGGGAGGCAAAGTTTTTTTCCAGCTCGGCACAGGTCTGCCGCACGGCTTCCGGCCCGTCAATACCCAGGATAACGCCGCCGGCATCACTTTTATGGGAAAGGGCGGCGGCCACCACCTTGGCCGCCAGGGGAAATCCCAGTTCTGCTGCCGCCGGTGCCGGATTGTCGCCGGGACGGACGATGCGATACGGCAGGACCGGCAGATCATAGGCCTGGAAGATCTCCAGCACCTGATCAAGCAGCAGCTCCCCATGCTGGCAGCTGAGTGCTTCATCGAATATCGCCGCCACCGCCTGGCGGTCACCTCCACCGGCAACCACTGCTTCGTCCATTGGTTGCTGAAGCGGCTGCCGGCGGCTGGCGTAATCCCGGGATACGGCCAGAGCTTCAATCCCCTCCGCCGGCTCCGTAAACAGGGGAAAAGAAAGTTTTCTTTTCAGGCCGGTCACCGCCTGTTCGCCGGAAAAAACGCACAGGGCCACCGGTTTATGGTAGCGCTGGGCCAGGATATTGATGGTTTCCGCCAGCCGCAGGGAAGCGTCCCCCTCCACATCGGCCTGGAAGACATGGTTGAACAGCACCCCGTCAACGTCCGGCCGCTGGAGCACCTGCTCCAGAATCGTCACGTAGAAATCGATATCAAAAAGATCTCCCAGGTCAAGGGGGTTGGTGGGATTGATGACCTTGGCCCGGAAGCGGGACTTGATAAAATCGATAAATTCATCGCTGAACTCCACCAGCTGAAAACCGGCGGCCGCCGCCGCATCCGCCGCCACCACCGCATGGCCGCCAGAACGGGAGATCACCACCAGATTATCGCCCCGCATCAGCGGCAGGCTGAATGATTTTACCTGATTGATAAACTGGCGAAAGGTTTTCACCCGATAGATGCCATACTGGCGGCAGGCGGCATCTACCACCTGGTCATCGTTGGCCAATGCCGCCGTGTGCGACCGGGCTATGCGGCCGCTCTGTTCAGAGGTGTTGGCTTTGTGGAGGATCACCGGCTTCTGGATGCCGGCACACTGTGAGAGCAGCCGCTGGCCATCCTCAATCCCTTCGAGGTAGAGGCCGATGATGGTCGTCCGGGGATCGTCCTTCAAATAGGCAAGATAATCGCTCTCATCAAGGCAGCTTTTATTGCCCATACTGACCACCTTGGCAACCCCGAGGCTGTCACTGCTGCCCATCCCCAGGTAGGTCAGAGCCATGCCGCCGCTCTGGGAAACCAGGGACAGCCCACCTTCTCTGATCTCCGCCGAAGAGAGACGCATGAAGGGCAGACACAAACCGTTGTGACGATTGATGATGCTGATCCCGTTGGGGCCGACAAATTTCACCCCATGCTGGCTGGCAAAGGCGACAATCTCCTTCTCTAGGACAGCCCCGGCAGCAGAAAACTCCCGGAAACCGCCGCTTTCAATCACCATTCTGGTAATGCCTTTGGCTACACAGGCTTTCATGGTGGCCAGCACCGTCGCCGCCGGCGTCAGGATGACCGCCATCTCAATACCGTCGGGAAGATCAGCAAACTCGGTATGGATCCGATGGCCAAGAAAATACCCTGGTTTCCTGCCCAGCAGGTGAATTTCACCTTCGAAACCAAAGTCGATCAGATTATGAACAATATTCTTCGCCAGATTTTCCGGCTTCGGCGACACGCCGATGACCAGCACCGACCGGGGGTGAAACAGCTTCTCCATGGATGGATCTCCCTATGAATTTTTGCACCTGCCTGCTCCAGCAGTAAATGAGCAGCCATTCATTATCTCACCATGTATCCTATCACCCACCCCCTGTCAAGAACTAGCATGGCTGGAAAAGGCTGGGCAGGGCAAAATGGATTGACAAAAAACGCTAAATCACGTACATCAGCGTCAATTTTCCAGCCGGACCCAACAGCAATAACCAGAGATGTTTGCCCGGAAACCATGTAGCGGATCGACATTGTTGGACATGGGTAACAGCCTGAGCCTGGAGACTTGTCGATCCGATAATTGGTCACTTTAACAAGGAGTAGAGTATGGAACGCACCTTATCAATCATCAAACCGGATGCGGTGGCCAAAGGAGTCATCGGCAACATTATCGCCACCTTTGAGGCCAACGGCCTGCGGATAGCGGCCATGAAGATGGTTCATCTGAGCAAACGGGAAGCGGAGGGTTTTTATGCCGTCCATCGGCAACGGCCGTTTTTCGGCAGCCTGACCGATTTCATGTCTATGGGACCTGCTGTGGTGATGGTGCTGGCAGGCGACGACGCAATCAGTAAAAATCGGGAGCTGATGGGGGCCACCAATCCGGCGGAAGCCGCTGAAGGCACCCTCCGGAAACGCTTTGCCACCGATATCGAAAAAAATGCCGTCCATGGTTCCGACGCCCCGGAAACCGCCCGGACGGAAATCGCCTATTTCTTCCCTGAGCTGGAAATCGTCAACGAACAGTAGATTGCCCGGTTGGCAATCCCCTGCATGAATCCATGAATAAATCCCGAGGACTGTTTATCACCGGTACGGACACCGGGGTCGGCAAGACCCTGGTGTCGGCGATTCTAGCAGTTTTTCTTCGGCACCAGGGACGTGCATTCAGTTACCTGAAACCCATGGAAAGCGGCATCGCTGACCAGGATGCCCTGGCCCATGATTCCGACGGTTCCCAGGTTCGACAGGCAGCCGCCCTGCAAACGCCCCTCAGCGAGATTATTCCTTTCACCTTCCGGGAACCACTGGCACCGCTGTTGGCGGCTCGACGACAACAGCAGGTTATCAGCCGCGAGACACTGCGCACCACAAGCCAGACCCATCTGGAACGGCATCCGTTCACCCTGGTGGAGGGCGCCGGCGGCCTGCTGGTTCCCCTGTGCCCGCAATACCTGGTTGTCGACCTGATTCAAGACCTCCAGCTGCCAGTCCTGCTGGTCTGCCGATCAGCCCTGGGGGGAGTAAACCATACCCTCCTGTCCTTGGCCTGTCTGCGCCAGGCGGGCATTCCGATCGCCGGCCTGGTGGTCAACCATCTGAACGGCCCCCCCGGCATTGCGGAACAGCATTTCAGTGCCCAGATCGAGGAATTCGACCCGGTTCCCATTCTTGGAGAACTGCCCTTCCAGCCGGCCATCTCCTTTACAAGCGAAGCGCTGCTGCCCTTAGCGGCACAGCTGAACCTGGATCATTTTTTTACCCAGCTGATCGGCTGAACCTTTTCTCTCTGGCAGCCAAGGACCAATACCCCCACCGGAACCGTTGGCCGAGGTTCAGCAAAAAGCAATTGCGTTGTAATTTCTTTCAATAGTTTGCCGGACGCTTGGCGAAAAAAGCAGCGACCCCCTCTTTCATTTCACTGCCGGCTGCGCAGGCAATCAACCCCTGACGTTCCGCTTCAATATGCTCAGGAAATGATCTGGAAACCCCTTGAATGAGAAGCTTTTTGGTCCGCGCCAGGGCGGCTGCGGGCCCCTGCCCCAGCTTTTTGATCAAAGCAGCTGCCTCTTGGCCGGCTGATTCGGCGGCAACAAAACGGCTTACCAAACCCATGTCAGCAGCCTGGCGGCCGTCAATGGAGCCATTGCTCAAAAAGAAATCCAGGGCCCGAGGCAACCCAAGCGCCCGCAGAACAGCAAAACTGCTGCCGCCGTCGGGGACGGCACCAATCCCCACATAACCGGCCACAAAACGGGCATTCTCCGTCGCCAAGGTAATATCCGCTGCCAGCGCCAGGCCAACACCAAAACCGGCGCACACCCCATCCACAAGGGAAACAAAGATTTTTTCCATACCGCGAATCGCCAGCACGGTGGCATTCAGGGTGACGGTCAGCTGTTCAATCAGGGTATGCAGATTGCCGGCATCAATGCCCCGCTTAAAAGATCCCAGATCGCCGCCGCCGGAAAACAACCGGCCGTTGCTTTGCAGCAGAACGACGCTGATCTCATTATCCCAACGGACCTCCTGAACCGTCTGCCACAAGGCAGCGGCCAGAGATTCATTGTAGACATTACCCGATTCCGGGGCATTAAGGGTTAACGTGGCACAACGACCTTTTTTTTCCAAAACAAGAACTGACATGGCAGGCTCTCCTTATTGGCGGTAAACAGTTAATGAATTACTGTTCATCGACTAGTACAAGTGGCGGCAACTTGTCAACCTGTATCATCACTAAGCTCCGGCAACTGCAACTTTCACTTGACATCTCTTCCCCCCGCTGTATAAATGATTTTGCATGGCTGCCCATGCTCAGCCAAACTGTTTTTTCAGCCATCTTCGCCTTTTTGCCGGCCGGTTCTGCATTGAGTAATGGCAACGGCCTGAAACCGCCGCCCAATAGAACGATACTTCACAAACGGACATAAAAAAACATGACAAACGATCGCCCGCCCATCAAAGGCAAAAAAGCCCGCCTGCTTGAACTTTTGAAAGAGCTTTCCTATGAAAACCGCCCGGTTACCCTGACCTCGGGCAAAACCAGCAGCTACTATGTGGACGGCAAACAGACCACCCTGCACAGTGAGGGCAGCTACCTGACCGGCAGCCTCGTGCTTGAAACCATCCAGGACTCCGGACGCCCCATCAAAGGCGTTGGCGGCCTGACCATGGGGGCTGATCCCATCGCCAGTGCGGTGAGCGTCCTCAGCTGGGCTGCCGGCACCCCCATCAGTGCCTTTTATATCCGCAAAGAACCGAAAGGCCACGGAAAAAACCTCTGGATTGAAGGCAACAAAAATCTGGCACCTCGTGACCAGGTGGCCATTGTCGAAGATGTGGTAACCACCGGCGGCTCTCTCTGGAAAGCAGTTGAGCGGACCCTCGACCACGGTTTGGAGGTCGCCATGGTCATCACACTCCTGGACCGTCTGGAAGGCGGCAGGGAGATGCTGCAGGCAAAGGGATTCCCCCTCACCTCCCTCTTTACCATCAACGACCTGCGCTCCTAGGGGCATGGATAATGATCAAAAACCGGATACTTATTGTTGATGATGAAGCCCCGATCAGGGAAATACTGGAAAATATTGTCTCTAAAGAGGGTTTGATCAGCAGCAGCTACGAAAATGGCAAACTGGCCCTTGAGGCCCTGACTGCTCACCATGATGATGTCATGCTGGTGATTACCGACATTAAAATGCCGGAAATGGATGGCATCCAGCTTATCAGGGAGGCAAAGAAGCTGTTCCCTGACCTCCCTTTTGTTATTGCTTCCGGCTATGGTACAAAAGACAATATTATTACCGCGTTGAAGCTGGGAGCCCTCGACTATCTGGAAAAACCATTTCAAGTCAAGGATATTGCCAACACAATTCAGAGAATCAAAAGGGCGGTCTATGCCTCTCGGCAGACCACTGAACTTTACCATTATCTGGAAGAAAAAAGGATCATCTTCAAAATCGGCAACGACCTCCATCTGGTTCCCTCGCTGGTGGAGGAACTGGTGAGCGAGATCCAAAGGGGCCGTCGGGGAAGCCTGCCGTTTGATTTGACCGGCATCCGCATGGCTCTCCATGAAGCAGTCATCAACGCCATTGAACATGGCAATCTCGAGCTCTCTTCCATGCTGAAGGAGGAGCCCAATTATCTCGAGATTCTCAGCCAGCGGGCAGCGGAGCTACCCTATGCAAAGCGGCAGGTGGTGGTCAGCACAACGATCAAAAGCAGCTCTTTCTCCTGCACCATCACCGATGAAGGACCTGGATTCAACTGGCAATCCCTCCCTGACCCCCGGAACCCTGACAATCTGTTCAAACCCCACGGTCGCGGGATCATCCTTATTGCCAACTATTTCGATCAACTTACTTTCAGCGAACAAGGGAACTCCATCAGCATGGAGAAATGCCTTGTCTAACGGAATATCTCACTGATGAGCAAAAAAAAATTTCTGGTCATACTTGGCGATGGGATGGCTGATGATCCCCAGGAACGTCTGGGAGGGAAAACCCCGTTGGCAGCAGCCCATACACCCCACCTTGATCGGCTGGCGCAGACCGCCGAGCAAGGTCTCCTGACCACCATACCTGAAGGTTTTCCAGCCGGCAGCGATGTGGCCAACCTAGCGGTTTTCGGTTATGATCCGGCCCGCTACTATACCGGCCGGGCACCACTGGAAGCCGCCAGCATGGGCATTGAACTGGGGCCTGATGATGTGGCATTCCGCTGCAATCTGGTCAACATTCTCCACTATCAGGGGCGTGGCTTCATGCA
Source organism: Candidatus Anaeroferrophillus wilburensis (assembly GCA_016934315.1). Lineage (NCBI taxonomy): Bacteria > Deltaproteobacteria > Candidatus Anaeroferrophillales > Candidatus Anaeroferrophillacea > Candidatus Anaeroferrophillus > Candidatus Anaeroferrophillus wilburensis. The sequence goes on from JAFGSY010000012.1 coordinate 37,103, forward strand.
TGACTTCAGTGCCGGCCACATCACCACAGCTGAAGCCCGGCAGGTTATCGAACACCTCAATGGGGAACTTGGCAGTGAACATCTGCAGTTCTATGCCGGCGTCAGCTATCGCCACCTGATGGTCATCAGGGACTGCCCCCCGGAACTGGCTGCCCTTGACCTGACGCCGCCCCATGACATTACCGGGCAGGAGATTGTTCACCATCTGCCGGAAAATCCCGCCTCCCCCATTCAGCAGCTGATGCTCTCATCCCAGATCATCCTCCATCACCTGCCCTTTCTCCGGAAAAAGGTGGAGCAGGGAGAAGTAACTGCCAATTCCATCTGGCTGTGGGGACAGGGGAAAAAGCCACAACTGGATTCATTCAGCACCCGCTTCGGCTGCAACGGGGTAGTAATCTCAGCCGTTGATTTGATCAAGGGCATCGGTATCTGTGCCGGATTGGAAGCTATGGATGTGCCGGGGGCGACTGGCTACCTTGACACAAATTATGAGAACAAGGTGTCCTACGCCCTCAAGAGTCTGCAGAACCACGACTTTGTCTATCTGCATGTGGAGGCCCCTGATGAAGCCTCCCACGAAGGCAGCCTGGAAAAGAAGGTTCAGGCCATTGAAGATCTGGACAGCCGGGTCATTGGTCCCCTGGTGGCTGGGCTGCAGGACAGCCAGGCTGCGTTTCGGATGGTTGTTCTGCCGGATCATCCTACCCCCATAGCAACCAAAACCCACTCTTCCGGACCGGTGCCCTACCTGCTCCATGACAGTGAGGAAAGTAGTTTGGGCAAGGCGGCTTCCTATTGTGAAGAAACTGCCCGGGCAACCGGCAAACACTGGCCCCGGGGCTGGGAGTTTATGGATTATCTCATCAATTCCAGCTGCAGGGGCAAAAGTTGACTACCCCTCGAACTGCCCAGCTGCAGGCCTGCGCAGACCCTTGAACCCTGAGCATCCTCATTGCCGGGTTCTCCACGCGCACTGACGCTTGCCAGCCGGTGGCCCACTCTGCCCGACTGCTGATTTTTTTTAGTTTAATGAACTCGCGACAACTGCAAACAATTTGAAAACCGGATGGCACCGTAACGACTCCAGATTCGAGGCAGGTAAAACCTGAAGAATGAGGCATCCATAAAAGTACACCTCAGTGACGAAGGTTGCAGCGAATGAAGAAGGTGGAGTTGTTATGAAGCCAGCAAGTCTGAACGTAACGATACAGAAAGTGAGTTATTCGTGAAGCCAAAGTATATCTTTGTTACCGGCGGAGTTATCTCATCCCTGGGCAAGGGCCTGGCAGCATCCTCTCTCGGCGCCCTGCTGGAAGCCCGCAACCTGACCGTGGGCATCCAGAAGCTGGACCCCTACCTGAACGTTGATCCCGGCACCATGAGTCCGTTTCAGCATGGTGAAGTTTTTGTTACCGATGACGGAGCTGAAACTGATCTTGATTTGGGTCATTACGAACGGTTCACCAATGCAGTCCTGACCAAACAGAGCAACTACACCACCGGCAAAATATATGACAGCGTCATCACCAAGGAACGGCGTGGCGACTATCTGGGCGGCACGGTCCAGGTTATCCCCCACATTACCGATGAAATCAAGGAATCCATCCGTCAGGGAACCCAAAACGTGGATGTGGCGATGGTCGAAATCGGCGGCACGGTGGGCGACATTGAAAGCCAGCCATTTCTGGAGGCAATCCGCCAGTTCCGCTATGATATTGGGCCGGAAAATGTCCTCTATATTCACCTGACCCTGGTTCCTTACATCCAGACGGCCGGGGAGCTGAAAACCAAGCCCACCCAGCATAGCGTCAAGGAGCTGCGCAGCATCGGCATCCAGCCGGACATCATTCTCTGCCGTTCCGACCGGCCGCTCTCCCAGGAGATCAAGAAAAAGATCTCGCTCTTCTGCAACATTCCTCCCGAAGCGGTTTTTACGGCCCGGGATGTCGAGAGCATCTATGAAGCTCCCCTGGCCCTGCACCAGGAAGGCTTGGATGACAAGGTGGTTTCCCTGCTCAACATCTGGACCGGAGCACCCCGGCTGGGCACCTGGCAGAACATTGTTCGTAAGATCAAAGATCCGCGCAACGAAGTGAGCATCGGCATTGTCGGCAAATACACCGCCCTCAAGGAATCCTATAAAAGCCTGAATGAAGCCCTGATTCATGGCGGGATCGCCAACAATGCCAGGGTCAACCTGGAATATATCGACTCGGAGAACTTGGAGGCGATGAACGGTGAACAGCTGGCTGAGGAGTTGGCTGACATCGACGGTATTCTGGTCCCCGGCGGTTTTGGCAACCGGGGCATCGAGGGCAAGATCAAAGCAATCAACTATGCCCGCACCCATAAGCTGCCGATGTTCGGCATCTGTCTGGGCATGCAGTTGATGGCGGTTGAATTTGCCCGCCACTGCGCTCAGCTGGAGCGGGCAAACAGTGCTGAATTCAACCCGGACACGCCCTACCCGATCATCTACCTGATGAAGGAGTGGACCAGCCAAGATGGCAGCCAAGTCATCACCCAGGACAAAGATACCCCTAAAGGGGGAACCATGCGGCTGGGAGCCCACCCCTGCCGGCTGGCCGCCGACTCTTTCGCCCAACGGGCATACGGCAGCGACACGGTTTCCGAACGGCATCGGCACCGCTATGAATTCAACAACCAGTTCCGTGAAAGACTTGAGGCCAGCGGCTTGCAGATTACCGGCACCCATGAGGTTCAAAACCTGGTGGAGATTATCGAGATCAAGAACCACCCCTGGTACCTCGGCTGCCAGTTCCACCCTGAATTCACCTCCAAACCCATGAAGCCGCACCCTCTGTTTGTAGCCTTTATCAAGGCCGCTCTGGCAGCCAGAAAAGGACGTCAAGGACAATGAACCCGGTTTCCATCAACAGCACCGTAGCCATCGGCAGCGGCTGCCCCTTGGCCCTGCTGGCTGGCCCCTGCGTGATTGAAAGTGAAGATCTGGTCCTTCGTACCGCGGAAACCATTGCCGGCATCTGCACACAACTGAATGTGCCCTTTATTTTCAAAGCCTCCTATGACAAGGCCAACCGCAGCAGTGTTCAGTCATTCCGTGGTCCCGGCCGGGATCGAGGCCTGGAAATGCTGGCAACCGTCAGGAAAGAACTGGGACTTCCGGTCATTACCGATGTTCATGATCACCATGATGTGGCTGCCGTCGCCGAGGTGGTTGACATCATCCAGATTCCCGCTTTTCTCTGCCGACAGACCGACCTCCTGCTGGCTGCCGGTGCCAGCGGCAAGCCGGTCAACGTTAAGAAGGGACAGTTCATGTCCCCCACCGATATGGCCAATATTACCGGTAAAATTACCAGCACCGGCAACGATAATATTCTCCTGACCGAACGGGGAACCACATTCGGCTATCATAACCTGGTGGTTGATTTTCGCTCCATCCCTTTGATGCAGCAGACCGGCTATCCGGTAATCTTTGATGCAACCCACTCGGTCCAGCTGCCGGCAGCCCAGGGAACCTGTTCCGGTGGCGATCGGGAAATGATCCCCACCCTGGCGGCGGCGGCGGTGGCCACCGGCGTTGATGCCCTCTTCCTGGAGGTTCATCCTGATCCCGACCATGCCTTATGCGACGGTGCCAATTCTCTGCCCCTGGACCACCTGCAGCAGTTATTGACCCGGCTGCTCCGCCTCTGGGAAGCCCGGTTTGAAGATGCACACCATTGAACCCTTGACTTTCCCAGTATTGCCGGCTATTTTTCTGACTTCATAAACACAACCGCTCACTACGGAAAAAAACTGTTGATCAACGACATTCAGCGCATTCTAGATGAGGGCAGGCAGGCACTGGCCATCGAATCCCAGGCGATCAGCACCCTCCAGGAACGACTTGATGGATCATTTGTCGATGCGGTGCGGATTCTGGACTCCTGCAAGGGAAAAGTCGTCGTTACCGGGGTTGGCAAATCAGGAATAATCTGCCGAAAAATTGCCGCCACCCTTTCCAGTACCGGAACCCCGGCACTGTTTCTCCATCCCACGGAAGGATTGCATGGCGACCTGGGCATTCTCTCCCGCAATGATGTGATCATCGCCATCTCCTACAGCGGCAATACCGAAGAACTGGTGAAAATTGTCCCGGCGATCAAGCGATTCGGCCTGCCATTGATCAGCATGACCGGCAATCTGCAGTCGGAGCTGGCAAGCAACAGCGATGTGGTCCTCAATATCCAGGTTTCCCGGGAAGCGTGTCCTCTGGGCCTGGCACCAACCGCCAGCACCACCGCAACCCTGGCCATGGGAGATGCCTTGGCTTCAGTGCTGCTGGTCGCCAAAGGTTTCAGTGAAGAGGATTTCGCCCTCCGCCATCCAGGCGGCACCCTGGGTAAGCGGCTGCTGCTCCGGGTCCAGGATGTCATGCATACGGGGGGAAAAATTCCGCTGGTCAAAGAGCAGACCAGCATGCATGAAACCCTGCTTGAAATTACCGGCAAGGGACTGGGGATCACCGGAGTAACAACAGCGGCTGGCCGATTGATCGGCGTGATTACCGATGGCGACCTGCGGCGCACCCTGGAACGGCAGGACAACCTGCTTTCACTGCTGGCCGCTGACGTCATGACCCGCAATCCGAAAAGGATTTTCGCCCATGTTCTGGCCACCCAGGCATTGAGGATGATGGAAGAACATAGCATTACCTCGGTTTTCGTCGTCAACCGGGACGATGAGGATCTGCCGGTGGGCATTCTCCACCTTCATGATCTCCTGCAGGCCGGAGTGGTCTGAAAACCTCATGCAGTTTCATGTGCTCACCCTACTGACGACAACCATGAAAAGCAACCTTTAGCAGCCGGAAAAATGAATCCACCAAAAAAACAGCCACAACTGGCTGACAGTCTCCAGCAACGTCTCCTGCCCCTTAGGGGACTGGTGATGGATGTTGACGGCGTCCTCACCGATGGCCGGATTATTATCAACGACCGGGGTGAGGAAAGTAAACACTTTCATGTTCGTGACGGCCATGGCATCAAGCTGTTGCTGCGTACCGGTTTTCAGGTGGCCCTGCTTACCGGGCGGCAGTCCCAGGTTGTGCTTCATCGGGCCCGCGAACTGGGAATCGACACCGTCTTCCAGAAAATCCGCGACAAGGTCACCGCTTATGAACAGATCAAAGCAAGACTCGGTCTTGCCGATCAGCAGATCTGCTATGTGGGCGATGATCTGGTGGATATCCCGGTTCTCCGTCGGGCCGGCTTGGCAGCCACTGTCGCCGATGGCATTGCCGAACTTGACCAGGTGGTTCACTGGCGAGCTTCACTGCCGGGCGGTGGTGGTGCCGTCCGCGAACTGTGTGAACTGATCATGCACACCCAACAAACCTGGGAAGCGGCAACTGAACGTTATTTCGGCCAACAATGATGCCGACTGTGCAGCTTGCCCGCACCGGCCAACCACCAGCAGCTTTTTCAACCGATCAATGAAAAAATACCTCATCAGCACCGGTGTGCTTATCTTGAGCAGCATCCTTATCCTGACCGTTTTCCTGAAGCTGAAGCCGGATGCGGTGAAGGAAACCGTGCTGCCGGCCATTGCCCGCCACCTGGAGTTTGAGCTGAATGATGCCCATTATACCCATTCCAAAAGCGGTACAAAACGCTGGGAGCTTACGGCCGCCAAAGCTCAACGACAAAAAGGCAGCGAAACCATTGAAATGATCGATTTGGCCATCACCCTGTTTGCCGATGACGGCTCGCTGACCACCATTGTCGCCGATCAGGGTGCCTACACCACCAATACCGGTGACATCAAGCTCCAGAAGAATATTGTCATAACCAGTCCAACATACACCATCACCACGGACAATTTAACCTACCTTGACCAGCAGGAAAAGCTGATCATCAAGGATCGGATTACCGTTCTCCGGGATGGATTTGCCCTGAAAGCTGCCGGCGCGTCGATGGAAGTACCGAAAAACATCTTCCACTTTACCGGCGGCGTCAGCGCCACCATCCAACGACAAAAGGAACAGCCATGATCATAAAAAATATCACCCACTGGTTCACCCTGACCCTCATCCTTTTGGCCACGATGCCGGCCCTGGCAGCACCGCCCTCCTTCACCTCCTCTTCTTCGGCACCCATTGACATTACCGCCGACCGCCTCGACATTGAGCAGCAGCATGGCAAAGCGGTTTTTCAGGGCGACGTGCTGGCCAAGCAGGAGGATATGACGGTCCGTTCCCAGATCATGACCATCCTGTTCGCCACCGAGGGAGAAAGCAGCGATGTTCAGGAGATTATTGCCGAAAACTCGGTAACCATTACCCTAGGGGCGAAGGTGGCCACCTGTGAAACAGCCCATTTTTACACTAATGGCAACAAACTGGTATTGACCGGCAATCCGTTGCTCAAGGAAGGACAAAACGTTATCGAGGGTGTCAAAATCATCTTTTTTCTTGATGAAGACCGCAGTATTGTCGAAGGAAAAACAGATGCCCGGGTGAAAACAACCATTTTCCCCGGCCAGAAAGGGCTGTTTGATAACCAGCAATGACCTCAACAAGGACTATCATCAATGAATAACAACCGTTTTGTTGCCGAAAACCTGGTAAAAAAATACAACCAGCGGGTGGTGGTGGATGAGGTATCCATTTCCATCCAGTCACATGAAATCGTCGGGCTGCTGGGTCCCAATGGGGCTGGAAAAACCACCACCTTTTATATGATGGTCGGTCTGATTAAACCCGATACCGGACAACTGCTCTACAATGATCATGATATCACGGCGTTACCCATGCCCCAACGGGCACGGCAGGGAATCAGCTACCTGCCGCAGGAAGCATCGGTCTTCCGTAAATTGACGGTTGAGGAAAACCTGAAAGCTATTCTGCAGACCCTTCATCTTTCACCCGCCGAGCAGGAAAACCGGCTGGAGGAGTTGCTGACCAAATTCGGGCTTGACCGAATACGCACCAACAAGGCCATGACGGTCTCCGGCGGTGAACGGCGGCGGGTAGAAATTGCCCGGGCACTGGTGCTTTCGCCGACCTTTATTCTGCTCGATGAACCGTTTGCCGGCATCGACCCCATTGCGGTCAACGACTTGCAAAACATTATCCGCGATCTTAAAAATCAGCAGATCGGAGTCCTGATCTCCGACCATAATGTCAGGGAGACCCTTGGGATCTGCGACCGGGCCTATATCATGGACCAGGGGAAAATCCTCGAGGAAGGCCTGCCCGACACCATTGTTGCCAGTCCCAAGGCCCGGAAAATCTATCTCGGCGACAGTTTCACCCTCTAACGTTGCCGGCCCTCCTACCATACTCCGGCCCCTCATTGGCAGCTGACCCCAAGTAAAAAAAACAGTAGCAGCGCACTGCCCTGACTATTTCCTTGTCTTTTTTTTAGCCATCCATTATAATTTGGGTATTATTTTTGCATAACCATAAGCTGTTTTTCCGAGGCATTTTACCCACATGAATGTTACTCTTAGTCAAAACTTGCGCCTGACCCAGTCGCAACAGCTGGTTCTGACGCCCCAGCTGCAGCAGGCAATCAAGCTTCTGCAGCTGAACCAGCTTGAACTGGCTGCCATGGTCACCCAGGAAATGGAGACCAATCCGGTATTGGAGGAGGTACAGGAATCCCCTAGCGAACAGGAAGAGGCAGACGAGAGCTCCGAATCTGCGGCCGAAAAGCGGACGCTGGCCGAGGACAGCAAAGACCGGCAGGAAAACCGCGAAGCGGTGCTGGATATGGATTGGAACCAGTACTGCGACAATCGCGGAGTTTCAGGCAGCAGCCGGTCAAACTATGACCAGAATGATGCTCCAGCTTGGGATTATAACCTTTCCAGTCCCCAAACCCTCAGCGACCATCTGTTCTGGCAGCTGCAGATGACCCCCTTGCTGAACAAAAGTCAGAGCCGGATCGGCGAAGCAATCATCTATAACATCAATGATGACGGTTACCTCGACACCAGCGTTGAGGATCTGGCAGCCGAATGCGCCGCAAGCCCCGCTGACATAGAAGAGGTGCTGGCCAAAATCCGGCTCTTTGATCCGGTGGGCGTCGCGTCCCGGAGCCTTGAGGAATGCATCCTGACCCAGATGATCTATCTCGGCCTCGATGATGATCTGAACCGGGAAATTGTCAGCCATCATCTCAAACTGCTGCAAAACAAAAACTATAAGAAGATCGCCCGGCTGCTGAAGGTTGAGGAAGAGCAGGTCATCGAGTCGATCAAAACCATTCTCACCATCGATCCCAAACCTGGCCGGCAGTACAGCGGCACCATTGCGCAATCAATCATTCCCGATCTCTACATCTTTAAAAGTGAAAACAACTGGGTGATTGTCCTCAATGAAGACCGCATTCCACGCCTTGCAGTGAACCGCTATTACCGAGACCTTGCCGATCAGCAGAAAGACTTCAACCCGCTCACCCGCAATTACCTGGTGGAAAAGATCCGTTCGGCCCAATGGCTGATCAAAAGCATTGAACAGCGCCAGAAAACAATCTATAAGGTAATGAAAAGCATTCTTCATTTCCAACAGGATTTTTTTGATCGCGGCCCCCATCATCTGCATCCCCTGATTCTCAGGGATATCGCTGATGACATCAGCATGCATGAATCAACCGTCAGCCGGGTAACCCAGAACAAGTATGTCCAGACGCCCCACGGCATTTTCGAGTTAAAGTATTTTTTCAATAGCAGCATCCATCGCAGCGACGGTGACGATGACATTGCCTCCGAGAGTGTCAAACATAAGATCCTAGATATTATCGCCCAGGAGTCACCGGACAAACCGGCGAGCGATAAGGCGATTGCCCGGATTCTCCAGGAAGAACATAATATCAATATTGCCAGACGCACCATTGCCAAATATCGTGACATGCTGGGCATCCTTTCATCCAGCCGGCGGAAAAAGATCTTTTAACCGTCGGCGAATGGCTGCCAGGTACGATACCACTCGGCAGCACGGTATCTTATTGACAGACACCTGCCATTCTGCTAGTGTTTTCGACCTGTTTTCAGCAGCACCAGACACAGGAAATTCATCAAGTAACGAGCGGCGCGGCGCCATCAGGGCGGCGCCAGAAAAAAGGGGGAGATGGATGAATATTAATGTGACATTTCGCCACATGGAAACCACCGATGCATTAAAGCAGTATGCCGTTGAGAAGGTCTCAAAAATAAAAAAGTACCTTGATGCCCCGGTTGAAGTCCAGGTGGTCCTGTCGGTGGAAAAGTTCCGCCATATTGCCGAAGTCAGCTTCATCATCAACGGGTTCGTCGTCAAAGGCCAGGAAGAAACTGAAGATATGTATGCCGCCATTGACATGGTGATGGACAAGATTGAGCGGCAGGTGCGTAGATATAAGGATCGACTGAAGAAGCGACGTGGGGCGGGAACCGCAGAAGAAAAAATGCAGGTGAAGATGAATGTGGTGACGGTTGATCATGAGCAGGAGGAAACCACGCCCACGGTCATCAAAAGCACCAACTTTTCCATCAAGCCAATGGCAGTTGATGAAGCAATCATGCAGATGAATCTCATGGACAATGACTTCCTGGTGTTCAGAAATGACAACACCAATGAAGTGAATGTTATCTATCGGCGCAAAGATGGTAATTACGGTCTTATCGAGCCCAACGCCTGAGTCCGGGCTCCAAACTCCTTCTCATCATAACCGCTTCCCGGCGGCAGACGGCGGACGAACCATTCAAGTTTGCGGCCAGGTGAAGTGCTTTTCTCAGCAGGATCTTTTAGATGAAACTTTCAGACTATTTTGACCAGTCATTAATCATCAGCGACTTGGACTGTGCAGACAAGGATACGGTACTGAAAAAATTCGCCGCCTGTGTCCATCAACGGTTTCCAGAGCTGGAGGCAGAAGAGATCTACCACATCCTGAAAGAGCGTGAAGACCTGGGAAGTACCGGCATCGGAGAAGGGATTGCCATTCCCCATGGGAAGATGAAAAACCTGAGCACCATTATTGCCGCTTTTGCCCGCAGCAAAGATGGTGTTCCCTTTGATTCCATTGATGAACAGCCGGTAAAATTCTTTTTTCTGCTGCTGGCAGCAGAAAATTCCGCCAGCCTGCATCTTAAAGCGTTGGCCAAAATCTCCCGGATGCTGAAAAACACCTCCTTTCGCGATCAACTGGCTATGGCGGAAGGGGCAAGCGGCATCTATCAGGTTATCAGCGCCGAAGATGAACGCCTGTAACCTGTAAGAGGAAGCAGACCCCCTTTTGCACAGGCCTCCCATCAGCACGGCAGAGTACATGAAAACAATAACTGTTTCCGATTTACTGGATAAGAATGAAGAATACGACCTGCAGCTTGAATTGCTTAACCCCGGCAGTAGTCTCAGCCACACCATACGTCATTACCGCGTTCAGAAACACGGTCTGGCATTCTCCGGCTTCAGCCAATACCTTGATCGGGAAAGAATTCAGCTGATCGGCAGAACAGAGACATCATACCTTAAAACGCTTGATGCTCAAACCTGCTCCCGGATTGCCGCCCAGCTCTGCAGTCACGATCTGGCCTGCTTCATCCTCACTTCAGGTCTTGAACCCCACCCGGCCATGCTGCAGCAAAGCACGGCTAACCATCTCCCTTTTCTCCGGACCAGCCATAAAACCTCAAAGTTTATTATCCAGATAAATCGGCTGTTGGAGGATCACCTGACCAAGACAGCCACGGCCCTCGGCGTACTGATTGACCTGTATGGAGTCGGCATTCTGCTCACCGGAGAAAGCGGGATCGGCAAAAGCGAGTGCGCTCTGGATCTGATTCAGCGTGGCCACCGGTTGATTGCCGATGATGTGATCAATATCCGCCTTATCCCCCCAAAGACACTCATTGGTTCTGCGCCATCCCTGCTCTCCTACCATATGGAGATCAGGGGCCTGGGGCTGATCAATATTGAGGATATTTTCGGAGTAACGGCTATCCGCGAGCAGAAACGTCTCGATCTGGTCATCAAGCTGGTTCCCTGGGCTGCTTATGACAACAGCGACCGGCTGAATCTGGAGCAGAAAACCCACACCATTCTGGGAGTAACGCTGCCAAGCCTGTCCCTGCCGGTTAGCCCGGGACGTAACCTGGTGACAATTATTGAAATAGCAGCCCGCAACCATATGCTGGCTAAAATGGGTAAAGCACCGGGGCGGAAACTCTTGGATCATCTGGCCAATAAAATGGGACAAAAAGCATCATGAACCAGCAATCCCTGTCAGTAATTATCATTACCGGACTCTCAGGAGCCGGGAAAAGCAGTGCCCTGAAAGTCCTTGAAGATCTGGGGTATTTTTGCATTGACAACCTTCCGGTATCCTTTCTGGCAAAATTTCTTGAACTATCCAACACCTTTTCACCATCCATGCGGGGCATCGCCTTGGTGATGGATGTCAGGGAAAAAGAATTCATCAACCGCTTTCCCGACATGTTCCAGGAACTGCTGAACACGGGGACAAAACCTGAGCTGCTCTTTCTCGAAGCCCAGGACAGCACCCTCATCAAGAGATTCAGTGAAACCAGGCGGCGACATCCGCTGGCGGTTGACGCCCCGGTTCCGGCAGGCATCAGGCAGGAAAGGGAACTGTTGCAGCCCATCAGACGACTGGCGACCAGAATTATTGACAGCAGCACCCTGACCGTTCACCAACTAAAGCATCATCTGGTCACCATTGTTGCCCCGGAAACCGATCCAGCAACCCTCTACATATCACTGATCTCTTTCGGTTTTCGCAACGGGATGCCGGCTGAAGCCGATATTGTCATGGATGTCCGTTTCCTGCCCAATCCCTATTTCATCCCGTCTTTGAGAGATAAAACCGGCCTTGACCAGGAAATCCAAGACTATGTTCTCAACCAGGAAAGCAGCCGGGAATTCATCAGCCGCTTTACCGATATGCTTGATTTTCTCATCCCCCAGTACCGGCGGGAGGGGAAAACCTATCTCACCATTGCCATCGGCTGCACCGGCGGACAGCATCGCTCCGTAAGCATCGGCAGGGCCCTTAAGGCGCAACTTGAATCATCGGGACACCATCTGAAACTGGCACACCGGGATCTTCCCGGAGGCTAAAGGAAACTATTGTCCATGATTGGCATTATCGTTGTTACCCACCATACGCTGGCAGAAACCCTGATTGAAACGGCCGAACAGATTGTCGGTCCCCTGGATAATGTTGAGAGCATTGGCATCGCCCCTGCCGACGATGTGGAGCAGATCAAGAAGCGGCTAGCGGCCGCCATCAGCGCCCTAAAAAAACAAGGCAAGGCGGTCCTGATCATGACCGACATGTTTGGCGGCACCCCCTCCAATATCAGCCTTTCCTTTTTTGAACCTGACAGCGTTGAAATTATTTCGGGCGTCAATCTGCCTATGCTTCTGAAGCTGGCAACGGAACGGCAGCAGCGATCCCTGCCAAACCTGGCGTCTTTTATTACTGAATACGGCCGGAAAAACATCTTTTCCGCCGTGGAGTTTCTCGGACAATGACAACCCTCCTGGTCCGTGTTGACGACCGTTTGATTCATGGCCAGGTGGTGGAAACCTGGGTCCCTTATCTCAAAGCGGTCCAGATCATCGTCGCAGATGATGACGTGAGCCGTGATCCATTTAAAAAAAGAATTATGGAAATGGCTGCCCCCCCCCTGGTCAACGTCATTATCAAAACAGTTCCTGATGCAGTGAGCTATGTGAAAGAAAACTTTTTCCGGCCGACAGCGGTCAACACCATTTTCCTACTCTCCTCCATTAAGGATGCTTTGCAGGCACTTGATCTGGAACTGCCATGCAATCGCCTTAACCTGGGTAACATCCATTATGAAAGTGACAAAACCCCGATTACCAATTCCATCTCGCTGGATAGCAGCGAAATTGCCCTCCTCCACAAAATAGATCAAAAGGGGGTAGCCGTTTTTGTACAGCCGGTACCACGGGTTCCACCGCATGATTTTTTTGCACTTCTGGCAAAGAAAATCATATGACCAACCATGAATATCTATACCTCGGGGTACCTTATGAACCAGCAATGCAGAGAGAGCCATAACCACCATGACCCTTGCCATCAGCACCATACTTATAACGTCACTTAAGCTGGCTGTCGCCGGGGCCTGTATCTGTTTAGACCGAACAGCATGCGGACAACTGATGATCTCCAGACCGATGGTTGCCGGCACCCTGATGGGATTTTTGGCCGGCAACCCGACACTCGGGCTGTTCACCGGCGTCCTAATCGAGCTGTTATGGCTGCATGAACTGCCGGTCGGCACCGTGATTCCCACCGACGACACCCTGGTTGCTGTCCTGGCCAGCGGTATTGCTGCCGCCATAACTGCTAAAACGCAACTTTCCGACCCGGCGGCCAGCGGAGCAGTGGTGTTTCTGGTAATCGCCATCCTGCTGCCGCTGAGTTCTCTCAGCAGAAAGATTGAATGTCTGATCAGAAACCGTAATGCGACTATCCTTACCAGGATGGAAACCCAGCTGTTAGCCGGCAATCCTGACCACGCCATCGCCTTACACCTTTGGGGAATCTACCATTTCTGGTGTTATAATGCGCTGGCCATTTTCATAACCAGCACCCTGATGCTGTTGATCGTGCCAAGTATCAACCGGCTGCTGCCAGCCGGTCTCATAGCGGTCATGGATGGCCTGTTGATTATCTTTCCCCTGCTCGGCATTGCAAGTCTCCTCTCAAGCCTGCATCGGAAACATATGCACATTCTTTTTGTGATCCTGGCCTTGGCCTTCACCTGTCTCCGGTAATCCCTTGAAAACCGGACGCGGATATGAGTATAAACGCCTCTTTTGCTACTAGAGTTTGCCCATGCACTTGCGAATAACTCTTGAACAACGTATTTTTTTACGCAGCCTCTGCTGGCAGGCCTCCTGGAATTTCGGCCGCATGCAGAATATGGGACTGGCATACGCCATCTACCCGCTCCTGCAGCAGCGCTACGACAGACAGCGGCAGCAGCTGTGCAAGGCATTATCCGCCTATCTGGGATTTTTCAACACCAATCCGGTGATGGCTGCTGCGGTTCTCGGCATTCTTGTCCACCTGGAAAAACGGGGGGAGGGACAGCATGGCATGCTGATCGCCAGGAACCTCAATTCCCTCTATGGCGCCGTAGGCGATGCTTTTTTCTGGAATGGCCTCAAACCGGCAATGGCACTGCTGGCGGTCATCATCTATTTTGCCGGGGGCGGTTTCTGGGCGCCGCTGCTGCTGCTGGCGGGATATAATGCTGTGCACTTGGGGATCCGCTACACTATTTATACCCTCGGCGTTCACCACGGACTGGAGGTGATCAATACCATTCATTACTGGCGGCTGCCAAAGGTCAAGCTGGTCATGAGCTATGGCATTGTTATCATGATGGCGGCTATCATACCGTTGATGTTCAGCACTCTTCAGCCGGTTCCCGGTTGCCCGATCAGCTTTTTTCTGCTACTAATCGGAGGAATCTATTTGTGCTCCCATCTTTTGGCTCGGGGGATTGCGTTACCTAAACTTTTTTACGGCAGCAGCCTGTTTGTGGCGTCAGTCATCATCGGCTATCGCTATTGGTTTTTTTAAAGGGCTTGCGGCTTCTCAAGTGGCTATCATGCAAAGGAAAGAATTCACCATCCTTAATAAGCTGGGTCTCCATGCCCGGGCGGCAGCGCTGCTGGTTAAGACCGCCAGCGCGTTCACGGCTGAAATCCACGTCGGCAGGGATGATCTCCGGGTTAACGGCAAAAGCATTATGGGAGTCCTGCTGCTGGCCGCCTCTCAAGGCAGTACCATCTGGATTGAAACCGGCGGGGATGATGAAGAGGATGCCATGCAGGCCATAGGTGAACTTATCAACAACGGCTTTGGCGAACTGGAACCATGACAGATAATCAATGTATCATGAAGGGTATTGGCGTTTCCCCGGGAATCGTCGTCGGCCGAGCCTTTCTCCTTGACCGGGACAAACTGAAACCGGCCATGGAAAAAATTGCCAGTGAGCAGGTCCAGGGAGAGATCGACCGCTTTCTGGACGCCATTGCCGCTGCCCGGCGCGAACTCATGGAGAGTCATGACAAGGCACTGAAGAATTCCAGCACCAATAATGGCAGCAAGGATCATCTCTACCTTTTTGACGTCCATCTAATGATGATGGATGATAAAATGATTACAGATGAAACCGCCAAGCTGATCCGCGAAAAAAAGATCAATGCGGAATGGGCCTTGACTTTGAACGTTGAAAAAATCAGGAAAATTTTCGACCGCATGGACGACCCCTACATGCGAGAACGGCAGGCGGATATTTCCCATGTGGCTGAGAGAATTCTCCGCCAGCTGATGAAGAGTGACTATGACAGCATAGAAAAAATTTCCAACGATGTCATTCTCATCGCCCATGACCTGTCACCGGCCGACACCATGCAGCTCAACCTCGGCAAAGTAAAAGCATTTGTTACCGACCTGGGGGGACGCACCTCCCATACCGCTATCGTCGCCCGTTCACTGGAAATTCCGGCAGTGGTCGGCCTTGAACGGGCAACAGAAATGATCAATGGCGGCAACCGGCTGATTGTTGACGGCATTGACGGCCGTATTATTGTCTCCCCCACCCTTGAGCAGGTCCGCCACTACCGCGAAAAAGCGGAAAAATACCTCTTTTTCCAGCGGCAGCTGCTGGAAAACCGTGAGCTGGCCCCACAGACCAAAGATGGCTTTGCCATCGAGCTGGCCGCCAACATCGAAAACCCGGAAGAAGCGGAATCAGCAATCTCCCATGGCGCCGGCGCCATCGGCCTCTACCGGACGGAATTCCTTTATCTCAACCGGGATGATCTTCCCAAAGAGGAGGAACACTATATCACCTATAAGCGGGTGCTGCAGATGGTGCCCGACCAGGAAGTCACCATCCGGACACTGGACCTGGGATATGACAAAATTTCCCGCCACCGTTTCCATGAGGATACCATTAATCCCGCCATGGGGCTGCGGGGCATCCGTTTGTGTTTCAAGCAGAAAGAGATCTTTCGCGACCAGCTTCGTGGCATTCTACGGGCCAGCCAGCACGGCAAGGTAAAAATCCTCTTCCCGATGATTTCCGGCATGCGTGATCTCAGGCAGGCTAAAGAGATTCTTGCAGATGTCAAGGATGAACTGCGCCGCAAAGGGATTGCCTTTGACGACAATATCCCCATCGGGGTAATGATTGAGATCCCTTCAGCCGCAGTGGTCGCCGATCTCCTGGCCCGGGAAGTGGATTTTTTCAGCATCGGCACCAATGATCTTATTCAGTACACCCTGGCTGTCGACCGGGTCAATGAACATGTCTCCTGTTTTTACGAACCGCTGCACCCGGCGATTCTCAGGTTGTTGCAGAACACCATCGAAGCAGCCCATGGCAACGGCATCCCGGTAAGTGTCTGCGGGGAAATGGCTGGTGAACCGCTCTACACTCTGGTGCTGCTGGGACTGGGACTGGATCAGCTGAGTATGAACCCCCTTTCCATCCCGTACATCAAGAAAATCATGCGGGACAGCACCTATGAGGAAGCCAAAGAGATCGTCAAGGAATGCCTGACGTTCACGGTGGCCACGGATGTTGAGAACTTTGTCGAAGAACAGATGCGGCACCGCTTCACCGACGACTTTTTGATGAAACTGTAGCCGCCAGGCTAACCATTAAGGACAATACTTTTACGACCCCAAGAGAAGGAGCTATAATCATGAGCATGCCCAATTACCTTTTCACTTCCGAATCAGTAACCGAGGGGCACCCCGACAAGATTGCTGATCAGATTTCCGATGCGGTACTGGATAATATTCTCGAGCAGGATGCGACCGGGCGGGTTGCCTGTGAAACCATGGTCACCACCGGCATGGCAGTGATTGCCGGCGAAATCACCACGTCCTGCTATGTTGACATCCCCTCGGTGGTCCGCGAAACCATTAGAGAGATCGGTTATGACGATTCCTCCATGGGCTTTGACTGGGAAACCTGTGCCGTCCTCACCAGTATCGACAAGCAGTCACCGGACATCTCCATGGGCGTCACTTCGGGCGAAGGACTCTACAAGGAGCAGGGCGCCGGCGACCAGGGACTGATGTTCGGTTATGCGTGCAATGAAACCGATGAACTGATGCCCATGCCCATTGTTTATGCCCACCGGTTGACGAGGGAACTGGCCCGCCAGCGGAAAAACCGTACGCTGCCTTTCCTCCGGCCGGACGGCAAGTCCCAGGTAACCATTGAATATGAAGGACACCAGCCGAAAAGGATTGACACGGTCGTGGTTTCCAGTCAACATGCCCCCGACATAGCCTACAACGAGCTGAAGGAAGGAATCATCGAGCAGGTTATTAAACCTGTACTCCCGGCGGCCATGCTGGATTCCCAAACCAACTTTTACGTCAATCCCACCGGCCGCTTTGTGGTCGGCGGCCCCATGGGGGACTGCGGGTTGACCGGACGGAAGATTATTGTTGACACGTATGGCGGCCAGGGCAGCCACGGTGGCGGCTGCTTTTCCGGCAAAGATCCCTCGAAAGTGGATCGCAGCGCCTCCTATATGGCCCGCTACATTGCTAAAAATATTGTCGCCGCCGGCTTGGCCGAACGCTGTGAAGTCCAGGTAGCCTATGCCATCGGCGTCGCCCAGCCGGTCAGCGTCATGATCAACTGTTTCGGCACCGGCAAAATTCCCTCGGAAACCATCTCAGAACTGGTGCGCAAAAACTTCGATCTACGGCCGGCAGCTATTATTGAAAAGCTTGACCTCCTCCGTCCCATCTATCTGCAAACCGCCGCTTACGGACATTTTGGCCGCCAGGAACCGGGTTTCACCTGGGAACAGACCGACATGGCCGCCACCCTCCAACGCGAAGCAGGGATATGAGCAGCATCCCCAATTAACAGTGTATGGTTAAAGGAACAACGTTCAGAGAAAACAATAAAAATTATTTCCCAGGTAAACTATCTTACGGTGCAAACCGCGGTATTGAGTGTCAAGGAGAGATGGCCGAGTGGTCGAAGGCGGTTGACTCGAAATCAGCTGTGGGCTACGCTCACCGTGGGTTCGAATCCCACTCTCTCCGCCAGTCATATGGACTTCCAATGGTTTTGGAAGTCCTTTTTTTTGCAGGAGGTGAAAAATATTCCTGCCGGGGTGTGCTGCCGTCATCGTTCATTTTGCAAAACTGCAGAAAGGTGTTATCATTGTTTTTCAGGGAATAGAGCGCAGGGACCTCAGCCTCCAGGCCCCAACTGAAATCATTCACCCGGAGGTGCCGGTTGCCGTTAAACCCTAACGGGCATGACACGGAGAGGAATACGACAATGCATCGATGGCTGAAGGCAACCATGGTAACGCTACTGCTGGTTGCAGCGGTAATTGTCGGCTTGACGCTCTTTATCCGCTTCACCTTCACCGAGGACCGGCTGAAAACACTGCTCATTCCAGCGGCAGAAAAAGTACTGAACCGGCCGGTTGCCATTGACCGCCTGCAGATCGGCATCTTATCCGGAATTACCATCAGTAATGCGACAATCAAGGAACTCGATGGCTCCGGCAATCTGCTGACCATCGATACCATAGCTCTCCGCTATGATCTCTGGAAGCTGCTACAGCGCCAGCTGGCGATCAGTGAGATAACCGTCGTCAATCCCCAAATCCATATTGTCCGCAACCGGCAAGGCCTCTACAATATCAGCAACCTTAGCGCTCCGCCAGACGAAATCTCCACGCCACCGGCGGTAGAACAACCGTCAGCAGGAAAAACCGCCGCCCTGCTGCTGGCGGTTACCGTTGCCGAGCTCGCCGTGGACAACCTGTCATTCAGCTTCCATGACGCATTGGAACAATTACCAACCGTCCAAGGTACTGGCGATCTGCGGCTGTCCATGCACCTTGACCCGCGACGGCAGTCTTGGACCGGCAAAGGCCTCATCACCTTGGCAGCTGATCTTCATTACCACACTGTCCGGCCCCACCTGGCAGGCACGATCACCTTTAACCAGGATCAAGCCAGCTACACCGTTACCCTCCAGCAGGAAGCGGAAACCATCCGAATCTCCGGCCTGATAGATAATTTTTTCCATGGACCGGCAATAACCGCTGATCTTTACAGCGAACAGATTCATGCCGATTACCTGGCCGGCCTGTTAGGTTCTCTGACCGGCTCAGCGCCAGCCCAGCCACCGGCGGTGGTGAAATCCGCAACAACAAAGAATACCCCGACAGCCAAAAAAGGCCATCCAGGGAGATCTCAGGCAACATCACCGGCACCGACTCCACAGCTCACAGCCAAGGGCAGCATCGACTGCAAACAAGTCATCTATAATCGAGCAGCTGCCGAGGATTTTCACTGTTTCTATCGCTTTGACCAAGGGATGCTGACCATCAGGGACATCCGGGGCCGTACTGCCGGCGGTACCTTTGCCGGGGCTATGGAGATTGACCTCAAATCCGAGACGCCACCCTACCGCGGCGAGCTGGCGGCTGACACCCTGCAGGTGCCTGCCCTGTTGAGCATGTACTCCCCCAAGGCGCCGGTGGTGACCCGTGGCACCCTGCAAACGAATCTTACCTTTGCCGGCCGGGGGGTCGGGCAGGCGGAAATGGAAAAACACCTGACCGCCAGGGGAACCTATGTCCTTCGGGACGGCCAGCTGCAAGCCAACGCCACGACCAAAGAAATTGTCCGGCTTCTCAAACTGCCGCAGTTGGCAGACCCTTCATTTGATGATCTTTCTGGAAATTTTCAGTTGAAAAAAGGCAACGTCAGCATTGACTCATCGATGCAGGGAGATAGCTTTTCAGCCACCGGCAACGGCCGCATCGGGCTTGATGGCACCCTTGCCCTGCCGGTCACTGTGCGTCTTGGGCCGACATTGAGCAACCAGTTTCAGCAGCAGTTTTCCTGGGGTACTCTCCTGCTGAACAAGGCGGGAGAAACGGAACTGTCCCTCTTCCTGGAAGGCACGATCGGCAGGCCAAAAGTTACCCTGGATACTCACGCAGCCCAGCAGCAACTGGAAAAACAATTACAACAAACCCTTGACACCTTCCTGGGCAACAAGAAAACACCGGCAGAGGGCACCAGACAACAACCGGCACTGCCCCTGCAGGAGCTTATTCCCAAGCTGTTTGGCCGGTAGACAGGGGAGGAATTACACCACCGGTGAGAACCAAAGATAAAACCTGAGGGCATCGTCGCTTTTTTCCTCCCCGTTGGGCTCTCAGGGAATACAATGCGGTCGTTTTTCAACCGGAAGGGACAATATGAAATCACACCAAAAGCATGGGGCGCCACTATTCGGGCGCAATTATGTAGAGCTTCTCAGCACCCGCATCTGGGAGGAACCCCGGGGTTCTTTTGTCCGGCAGAATATAGTTCGACTGTTCAGGATTGTGCTTATCGTCCTCCGTGAACTGCGAAAAGATGCGATCACCCTGCGGGCCGGCGCCTTGACCTTCACCGTCGTTTTATCACTGGTTCCCATACTGGCATTGGGAACCGCGGTCCTCAAGGGGCTTGGGGCCGGCAACCAGATGCGGGAGGCAGCCTACCATTTTATTGACCAGGTTGCCGATCAGCCACCTCCAAGTCAGCGCCCGGCAATCGAGCCCGGAACCGGCGGGGACATACAGGCGGGTAGTGAAAAAGTCGATGCCCGGGACGATTCGCCAGCGGACCAGCAAAAAACAGCCGGCGAAAAAGATTTTGCCGGCCATCTGCGTTCAGCGGTGGATCAGATGTTTGCCTATGTTGATCGGACAAACTTCGCCACCCTGGGGGCCATCGGGATTTTGTTTCTGGTGATCAGCGTTATCATGGTCATTGGCAGTATAGAAGAGGCCATGAACGTTATCTGGCAGGTTCCCAAGGGCCGTCCTCTGGGACGGCGGATACTGGATTACCTGGCCTTGATGATTCTCTTTCCCATCTCCATTAATCTCGGTCTAGGAGCCTCGGCAGCCTTGCACAACCAGGCATTGCTGAGCCGGCTGGAAGGCATTCTGCCGGCAGCCCTGATCGGCCTGCTGACCTTTCGACTACTGCCTTTTATCATCTTGGCCGGCACCTTTACCCTGCTCTACCAGTTTCTCCCCCACGCTAAAATCCGCTTCCGACCGGCTTTGGTTGGTGGCGTTGGAGGTGCCGGCGGCCTGTTGCTGGCCCAGAAGCTGTATCTGCATCTGCAAATCGGTGTTGCCCGCTACAACGCCATCTATGGCTCTTTTGCCACCGTCCCCCTCTTTCTCTTATGGATCTACCTGGGCTGGGTCGTTTTTCTGGCCGGCGCCGAAATCGCCTTCGCGGTCCAGGTCTGGCGCCATTACCTGCCGGCGGAACAGCAGTTCTCCCCCACAAAGCACTTGGCACTTTCCCTGGATGTTCTCCTGCTGGCCCTGGAAGATTTTAAAGACCGGCAGGTGTGCACCTGCCACAGCCTGGGGCAGCGACTCCATGAATCGGCGGCAACCATTCGGACCGTCACCAATGACCTGTTGGCCGCCGGCCTGCTTCGCCGGGTGGATGGCAACAACGACTCGATGGTACCGGCCGGCCCGGCAGAATCCATGAAACCGGCTGATATCATTGTTGATCTTTGGGGGCTACAGTCAGGCCAGAGCGCCGGCAGCCGGATAACGGAAACAATGATGGCCGCCATCCGGGCATCGTGTTCCCATCTGACTCTGAAAAAGCTTGCGGACCAGGAACAGAACAACAGCGGCGGCGGAACTGGAGATCAGGAGGAAGTGGGTATTGATACTTGAGGACGACCAATCATAGGCGGTGTGTGGACAAAAAGTTTTGTCGCAAAAACCTCTTCAAGGATCTCCCGCTGCATAACATCCTCGGTTTCACCCTGAAACGCAATCCGGCCTTTTTGGAGCAGAAAAAGATAATCAGCAAAGATGCTGGCCAGATTCAAATCGTGAAAAATTGCCAGCACCGCCAAACCCTCCTCTTTTACCTTTTTCTCCACCAGCCGCAGGATCTTCACTGAATGATGGATATCAAGGTTGGACGTCGGTTCATCCAGCAGCAGCAGTTTTGGCTCCTGAACCAGGGCCCTGGCCAACAGAACGAGCTGCCGTTCACCACCGCTGACCTGGGTAATGGGACGATCCTGCAGATGATCAATGCCCGTTTCAGCCATCACCCGCACCACCACCGGATCATCCTCCTGGTAGCCTTTGGCAAAGAGACCGGCAATATGGGGATTGCGACCCATGGCGATGACTTCACGCACGGTGAACGGAAAGGAGATATGAGTATCTTGGGGAACGACAGCCACCTGGGTTGCCAGCTCCTGGCGGCCGATCCCCATCAGGTTGCGGCCGGCAAGCAGAATTTCACCGGCCTGCGGCTGAAAAACCCGACAGAGATTGTTGATCAGAGTTGACTTGCCGGAACCATTTGGCCCCAACAGACCACAAAAGAATCCCGACCAGAGGCTGAAACTGATATCCTCAAGGACCGTCTTCCTGCCATAGCCGCAGCGCAACCCTTTGATGCGCAGCAGTTCGGCAAACTGACGTCTGGCTGCTGACTCAGATGGAACTTCTGGTAAACGCTTTTTTTCCATAAAATTATAACCAATAGGACTCAGGCAGTATCAGGCTAAGGGTCTAGTGGGCTTTGAATTTCCGCTTGAAGATGTAGCAGAAAAAAGGTGCCCCGAGAAGTGCGGTTACCACCCCCACGGGAATTTCATTGGCACCGGCGACGGTGCGGGCCAGGGTATCGGAAAGAATCAGGATGACACCGCCCAAAAGGGCCGATGCCGGCAGCAGGGTTCGATGGTTCGGCCCCAGAATCAGCCGATTGATGTGGGGAACCACCAGGCCGATGAAACCGATCACGCCACTGATCGAAACAGCAACTGCGGTCAACAGAGAGGCAACCAGCAGCAGCCGGCGGCGGACCCGCTGGACATCAACCCCCAATTGCATGGCCGTGGCATCACCCATGGCAATAATATTCAGATGGCGGGCATTGGCCTGCATGACAACAAAGCAGACAACAAAATAGGGCAGCAGAATGGTGACATGAACCCAGAGTCGCCCCGAGAGGCTGCCCATGATCCAGAAAACAATGGATGACAGGTTTTCACCGGCAATGCTTTTGCAGAAACTAATCAACGCCGACAGAAAAGAGGCGACAATGACACCGGCCAAAATCAGGCTTTCGGGCATAATGCTGCCTTCTGTCCGGGCGACGGCATAGACAAACAACAGGGACATGAGAGCGCCGACAAAAGCAAAGCAGGGAACGATGCCCAGGCTGCTCAACAGGGGCAGGCCCACAAGAATCCCCCTCAGGATCATCGCCACCGTAGCTCCGAAAGCCGCTCCGGCTGACACCCCGATCGTGAACGGGTCGGCGAGCGGATTGAGCAGCAATCCCTGAAACACGGCGCCGGCGACCCCCAGGGAAGCTCCCACCAGCAACGCCACCATGATTCTGGGCAGACGTACATCCCAGACAATCAGATGATGACTCAACGGCACCGCCTCGCCGCTTACCAGGTTTTTCACAACCGGCAACCCGCCAAGCAGGCTTTTGACCACCGCCGGCAATGGCAGCTGGGCCGCCCCGACAGCCGCCGAAACCATGACAATAACGACGGTCAACAACAGCAGGAGAAAAAAATAGGTGGCAGTTTTTGTCATTTCATAACAGGTGGTTGCGAGGTTACCCCATCGGCGATAATGCTTTCGATAGCTGCCAAGTCCAGTGAGCGGATCAGCAGGTCAGCCAGCTGGTCCAGGCCCTGCTCTTTCCGGACGGCAAAGGAATCACCTGCCGCTGCCGGCCGGTCCACTCCATGGCGATGCTTCCGGAGACCCTGCAGAAAACCGGAGCGAAAAAGATCATTATCAAAAATGCCGTGAAGATAGGTCCCCCAGATCATGCCATCGGCAGTTATTGCCCCGTCGTAATGCTCCTCCAGGCGGCCGCTTTTTTTAATCTCCAACAATGGCGTCGTCGCCTCATGCAGGGTTGTTCTTCCCATATGAATTTCATAGCCGGCAACCGGCAACCCGGGGGGCAGGGAAAACAGCGGGATCGACAGCTGACCGCGGCTTTGCACCGTCACCTTTTCCCCGGCCAGTTCGGTATCCACCGGCAGCAACCCGAACCCGGCCACCTGACCTCTAGTGGTTTCAACCTGATGGGGATCAGAGATGCGTCGGCCCAGCATCTGGTAGCCGCCACAGATACCGATAATAGCCCCTCCCCGGGCGGCAAAAGTCCGCAGCCGCTCTGCCAAACCGGCCTGCTGCAACACCATCAAGTCATCAATGGTGTTTTTGCTGCCCGGCAGAATTATCAGATCATAGTCTTCCAGGACATCATCGACCATCAGATAGTCAAGTCGAACATCCGGCTCGTGGAGCAACGGATCAAAATCGGTGAAATTGGCGATATGAGGCAGCTTGACAACCCCGATGGCAAGCCGCCCATCGTCAGCACCTACCGCTGTTCTGCCATAGCCTTCAACGGCAACCCCATCCTCCTCGGGCAGGTAGATGTCACGAAAGAAGGGGACCACTCCGACAAAGGGAACGCCGCAGCGGGCCGCAATCATATCCAGCCCAGACTGCAGCAGGCGCTGGTCTCCACGAAATTTATTAACCACAAAACCCCTGACCAACGACCGTTCGGCTGGCGCCAACAGCTCCATGGTGCCCACCAGGGAGGCAAAGACTCCCCCCTTATCGATATCACCAACCAGTAAAACCGGAGCCCTGACGCTGGTTGCCAACCCCATATTAACAATATCGTTATCCCGCAGATTTATCTCAGCCGGGCTGCCGGCGCCCTCAATGATAATCAGCTCATAGCGACTCTGCAAGCGGGTAAAGCTGGCCTTCACCGCTTCCCAGGCTTTGGCTTTGTACTGATGGTAGGCAAGCGCCGACATCGTCCCATGGACAGCGCCATGGATGATCACCTGGGCACCCACATCGCTGTTTGGCTTGATCAGCACCGGATTCATATCAACATGGGGCGGCAAGCCGCAGGCTTCCGCCTGCACCACCTGGGCCCGACCCATTTCGTGTCCTTCAGGGGTGATGAAGGAATTCAGGGCCATATTCTGGGCCTTGAACGGCGCCACCGCCACGCCCTGACGATAAAAATAGCGGCATAGGCCGGCCACCAGGATGCTTTTACCAACGCTGGAACCAGTTCCCTGGATCATCAGCAGCTTGGCCGGTTTCCCCTTTTCGAAATGCTTATTCATTTTCACCGATCAAGTGAATCGGGCAGGAAAGACGGTATTTACAGGTTTCCTTCGGGTGGCGGCAGGCCAGCCCCTCTTTCACTTCCAAAACATCACCAAACTTTTCGCAGGTGGCATAGCGGCGACCCATGATCCCACGCCGTTCATTATCCTCTTGCTCATTAATTTTCACCGGAAACTCCCAACAGCATAGCTTTAGACCACTTACCAATTTTCCGGAATCCAGGCAAGATGGTCTCCGCTGCCCTGGTCAAGGATGGAAAAAAACCAAGGCCAACCACCAGATGACACGTTTACGGGTCAAGATACACACCCTGCTGGATAATAACAATGACTTTTTACGATGATCGCACCAGCCGGCGTCAAGGTCACCAGTGGGCGTCAGGGTGAAGAAGGCGGGCAATTTTTTCAAGTCCTGAAACAATGCGCGGCGAGGGCCGATCAACCAGATCAGCCTCGATAACATACACCCGGTTGAGGCGCACCGCCTCAATGGAACGCCACTTTTTCCAGGTTCCGGCAAAACGGCGATAATTGGTGGTGGGGGACATGGAAGAGATAATAATCACCTGGGGATTGTCAGCCAGAACCCGTTCGACGGAATAGCGGGGGTAGAGAACCGGATTATCCCTGGTCACCAGAATCCCCCCGGCCCGGCTAATCAGATCGGCGGCAAAGGTTTCGCCGTTGACTGAAACAATGGGATCCACCCCCACCTGGTAAAAAACCCGCTGTTTCGGCAGACGGGCAACCAGCCGTTCCACCTCACCGACCCGTTGCTTCATGGCCAGGATAACCTGCTGGGCCCGGGGCAGGGTGCCGGTTATTTCACCAAGATTGCTGATACTCTGATAAATCCCCTCGAGGTTTCGGGGGTTTACCCGATATACGGGGATACCAAACCTCTTGAGGGAGGCAATGATTTTTTCCTGGCGGCCCTCAAGACTGGCAACCACCAGATCGGGCTGCAGGGAAAGGATCTTTTCCAGATTCAGGCTGAAAAAGCTGCCGACCCGGGGTTTTTCCCTAGCGGCCGGCGGATAGGTGGCAAACTCGGTTACCCCGACGATCCGCTCGTCAAGATCAAGGGCAAAGAGAATTTCCGCCAGGCTGGGAACCAGCGAGATAATCCGCTGCGGTTCGCCGGGGACATCCACCTGATTGCCCAGTTCATCGAGAACAGCAGCAGTCCCGACTGATGAAACCAGCAGCAGAAAACAGCTGCACAGCACCAGGAAAATACTCTTTTGGCAAAGGAGATAGTTCTTCATAGGATACAAAAAGGTTATCAAAACGGAGAGGGTGATCAATGATGGGCAGATGCTTGATGAACAATGGTCAAACCGCTGCAGTACTGACCGGGGAAAACCGCATGCAGACGGCCGATGACACTCCTGGTGATCAGTGGTCCCAAACCGTCAACACCAAAATCTTTCATCCGATAGAACCGATAATCAAGATCAAGAAAAGCCGGCCGGCTGGTACAGAGGGTGATGGCGTGGCAAATACCCCGTTTTTTCTGCGCCCGGCGGCCGGCAACGCCCATAACCTCCTCCAGGGTTGATGCAGGATAGAGTCCCCCGCCGGAGTCCCGCACCAATTCATGAACATCGTGATCTGCCACGGGCATCTGCGCCACCAGTGTGGCATAGTCCGGCTTGCTGATCACCAGGGCAGTCAGCCAGCGGCTATTCTGGCGCTGGTCACAGCCCTCTCCATGGGGCAGAAAAAAAACCAGATCATTCCAATACTTGGAGGATTCCACCGGCAACAGACGCAACTCAGCGGCCACGTGCCTCGTTCTGAGCACCACCTGGCGGGGCTCAGCCCAGAATCGGGCTGCCAACTGCCCAAGCTGCTGCTCCTTTTCTTTGACCAAAGCCAAGGGCGGCGAAGCGGCCGGCAACTCCATGATAATCTGCCCCCCTTCCAGAGAAGCAGTCAACAGGTAGTCAAGGGCCTTGCCCAGCATCGGTTCCTGTACCTGAACAAAACTGATAAAGGCGGCAAGGGACATCAGAATTCTATCCCGCGCTGGGCGGTTATCCCCTCCTGATATGGATGTTTGATCTCTTTCATTTCAGTAACAAGATCAGCCAGCTCGATAATTTCCGGCGGGGCATCACGGCCGGTAAGAATAACATGGAGATAGGCAGGTTTCTTTTTCAAAGTTGCCACCACCCGCTCAACCGGCAGCAGCTTATAGGCAAGAGCATAATTGACTTCATCACAAATAACCAGGTCGTAGGCTCCGGAAAAGATCGCCTCTTCACATTTCTGCCAGATATGTTCGGCCAGGTCACAGTCCGCCGCTTCCGGCTCGGCCGCCCCAAGCTTGAGAAATCCGGTCCCCATGGGCGTAATAGTCAGGTTGTCAAACTTTTTTGCCGCCTCCAACTCACCATATTTCCACGAGCCCTTGATAAACTGGATGACGATGATATGAAAACCATGGCCGGCGGCACGAAACGCCGTTCCCAGTGCGGCAGTCGTTTTGCCCTTGCCATGGCCGGTATTGACAACGATTAGGCCTTTGCGTTTTTCCTTACCCATAGTGCCCAGCAATCCTTTCCAGCAATATTTTTCGGCGAACCTTAAACTGACCCTCAAACTTTGTCAACAAAAATTGGCCCCGGCAAACCCTTTGCAACCTGCCGCCACGATTGAAGAATTTCACCTGCATGCAGCAGGGGTCACTTCAGGCAAGAACCTCAAGGGCAATTTCATCGGCAAGCAGCAGACCGCGTCCTGTCAAGCGCAGTCGATGATCGGCAGCTTTCAGCAGCCCGACCTCGATCAGCGGCTGCAGCCTTTGCAGGAGGTCTGCCACCAGCATGTAATCATACTCAGCGGCAACCTCTTCCAGATCAACTCCCTTGATGAGCCGCAGCCCCATGATGATCCGCTCGGCAAACGAACTTTCATAGGAAATGCAATCGATTGCTGCCGGGGCACTATCGTCTCCCGCCGGCAGCGGTTTCCTGAAAGCAGTCATATATGCCACCACCTCCAGGCCATACATAGTGCGGACTGCCCAGCATTGCACATCCCGTTTCACCCGCCGTGACGACCAGGCACCAGCCCCCAGGCCCCAGTAATCATCCAAATTCCAGTAGGCTTGATTATGGCGCGAGGCAAACCCTGTGCGGGCATAGTTCGAAATTTCATACCGACGATAACCCCGCCGATCAAGAACCGTGTTCACCTCCTCCATGAACCCGGCCTGCAGATCCAGGCCCACCGGCACAACGGTTCCCGCGGCAACTGCCTGCCCCAGTGGTGTTTCCGGCTCGATGCTCAGACAGTAAGCAGCGATATGGGCTGCACCCAAGCTACTGATCTGCTCAAGATCACCGTGAAGAGCGTCGATGGTCTGTCCCGGATATGCGTAGATCAGATCAAGACTCAGATTGTCAACTCCGCAGTGCTGCAGTTCGGCCACCGCCTGCAGGCCATCAGCAACAGTATGACAACGACCGAGAAGCTTCAGACCCTGATCGGTAAAGGTTTGCAGCCCCAAACTGAAGCGGTTGATGCCGACGGCCAGATAAGCCTTGATTTTTTCTCTGGTGAGGGTTGCCGGATTTGCCTCAAGGGTTATTTCGGCCCCTTCAACAACAGTGAACCGGGAAAAAAGACGGGCAAAAAAGCCTTCGTAAAACGCCGGAGAAAGGAGGCTGGGGGTACCGCCCCCCACATAGATGCTCTTGATGGGCCGACCGGACCAGCAGGCGGCCCCGGCAGCCAGCTCATTGAGAACCGCCTGGAGATAGGCACCTTCCGGCACCGGATCAATAACAGAGGAGGTAAACGAACAGTATCCGCACCGGGAAAGGCAGAAAGGGATATGCAGATAGAGTGAAAAACCGGAAGCGGGCAACGCGCGGCTATTGTTCTCCGGAAACACTTAAAGCAACTTCATAACCCAGCCGCCGGGAGATATCGGCCGCTGATTTTTTTACCGCCGGGGCAATATCGTTGATAATCCGCTCCTCAGTCAAACGAAAGGAAGGACCGGAAACACTGATTCCTGCCACCACCCGCTTGGTGTAATCACGAATCGGGGCACCAACACATTTGACATCCAGATCGTATTCTTCGTCATCAACGGCATAGCCCTGAACACGCACCTGTTCCAGCTCCAGCAGCAGATCATCCTTGTTTTTGACCGAGTTTTCTGTACAGCATTCCCATTCCTTGACAGACGGCAGAATCTTATCCAATTCCCCCAGGTTGAGATAGGCAATCTGGGCTTTGCCGATGGCTGAACACCAGACCGGCAGCTGGGAGCCGACCCGGGACACCACCCGGACCGCCTGATTCGACTCCACCACGTCGAGATAGACAACATTGCTGCCGCGGATGACCCCGACATACGCATTTTCCTGCAGATCTTCACATAAACGCTCCATAATCGGGTGCGCCTGACGCAAAACCCCCATCTGCTTGATAAAGGTCTGCCCCAGCTCCAGACTTTTTATCCCCAGTCGGTAGTTCTCCGTCACCCGGTTCTGTTCTATATAGCCCTTTTCCTCCAGCGTTGCCAGCAAGCGAAAGACATTATTCTTATGGAGTTTCAACCGCTTGCTGAGCTCGGTAACACCCAGTTCATCAACGTCACCACTGAACTCTTCCAGCAGTGACAGGGCATGGGCAACCGCCTGTATGGTATAATTCGATTTTTCCCTTTTAATCATGACTACTCACCATCTCCTGGTCACGATTTTCAACTACAATAAAACCCTTTTATCCAGAAAGTGCTTCTGAGAATAAAATAGCGTTAGATAATTGTCAAGGAAATTTTATCAGCTAATCCAACATATTTTCATATTTGTTGCTTACGACCCATTTTATTTTTCTTCTCCTGGAAAGACTGCAAATCAAACGCTAAACGGATGGATGCCAGCATGCTTGAACAGTCGGCAAGATTTTTACCGGCAATATCAAACGCTGTCCCATGATCTACGGAAGTCCTGATGAAAGGAAGGCCAAGGGTAAGCTGAACCCCATCGGCAAAATGGAGCAGCTTGAAAGGAATCAGACCCTGATCATGATACAAGGCAACCACCGCATCATACTCACCTGCCACCGCCCGGTGAAACAGGACATCCGCTGGCACCGGGCCTTCAATTGCCAGCCCCTGTCGGGACAGAAAACGGATTACCGGCGCGATGACCTGCTCCTCTTCATCGCCAAACGCCCCACCCTCACCGGCATGGGGGTTTAATGCGGCCACCGCTATGGGTTTTCCCCTGCCGGCACCGACCCGCTGCCAGAAATCATGGAACAGGACAATTTTGCGCCGCAGGAGGTCACCATGCAGCTGGGCGGCAACCTGGGATAGAGGCAGATGGGTGGTCACCAGAACAACTTTCAAACGAGACCCCCAAAACATCATCGCCACTTCGGGACTGCCGGACAGTTTTTTGAGTATTTCAGTGTGTCCCGCATAAGACAGGCCGGCCACATGGAGCGACCGTTTGGCCAGCGGGGCAGTGACCAGACCAGCAGTCCGACCGGCCATGGCCAGTTCAACAGCCTTTTTGACGTAGCTGAAAGCGGCCATGCCGTAGACGCCATGGTTCACCCCAAGCGGAAGGTCCGGCAGCAGCCCTTCAAGCGGATTCAGCACCGGCACCATGATCGCCGGCGAGCGCCGGGACAGCGGTGCATGCTCCCGGCCAGCCTGCACAAAACTGATCTGTTCGTGACAGCCAAGGTTTTGCGCTGTTTTGTTGAGCCGCGCCTGATCACCAATCAGCAGCAACCGACGGCGCTCGGCAGGAGCCAGTGCCAACCAAGATTTCACCACAATCTCCGGGCCGATACCGGCCGGATCTCCCATGGTCACCGCCAGGACATCAGGGGTAATCATTCTCTCCATAGAAATTCCCTTGCATCAACGTCGTTCTTGAGGTAAACAATTTTTCACGGCACCACGTTCTAAGAACTTGGCAAAAGGTTGACAACCAGCAATTTTCGGTACCCATCCTGGTTATGAAAAAACATCAACTGAAGAGATACAGTCAACACCTCCGTCAACGACTACAAGTTTTTCTTGAGTTGGTCAAGTTTTCCCACACAATCTTTGCTCTGCCATTCGCCCTGATGGGGGCACTGCTGGCCGCCGGCGGCCTGCCGGCGGGCGGGCAGCTTTGCTGGATCATCATCGCCATGGTCGGCGCCCGCACCGGGGCCATGGGAACGAACCGCCTGCTGGACTACCGGATTGACGCACTGAACCCACGCACTAAAAACCGGCCGCTGCCTGCCGGTCAGGTAGGATTATGTCAGGTTCTGCTGCTGATCATCGGCAGCTACGGCATTTTTGTTCTGGCCGCCAGCCAGCTCAACCATCTCTGTTTCATGCTCAGCCCCTATGTCATCATCATCCTCTCCGCCTACTCGCTGGCCAAGCGATACACCGTTTATACCCACTACATTCTCGGCTTCAGCCTCGGCATTTCACCCATTGGAGCCTGGATCGCGGTCACCGGCAGCCTGGCGCTTCCGCCGATCTTCCTCGGATTGGCAGTTCTCTGCTGGGTCACCGGGTTTGACCTGCTCTACGCACTCCAGGATATCACCTTTGACCAGAAAACCGGGCTTTTCTCCCTGCCGGCCAAGATCGGCGTAGACGCGACCCTGTTGCTGGCCAAACGGCTTCACCTGATCATGCTGGCACTGCTATTGCTGGTCTTTTTGGCATCACCCCATGTGGGCTGGCTCTATCTCGTCGGGCTGCTGCTTGTCGCCGGCCTCCTCCACCATGAACATCAGCTGCTTTCACCTACGGATCTCTCACGGATAGATGCTGCTTTTTTTACCGTCAACGGCTACATCAGCATTTCCCTTTTCGTCGTTACTGCCATTGACGTCCTGTTCCTCCATTAGCCGTTGTCGTCCAGGATAAACACCATGCTTATCACCCTGCTGACCGACTTTGGCAGCCAGAGCCCCTATGTTGCCATGTTAAAGGGGTTGGCGCTGCGTTCTGCACCAACAGTAC
This sequence comes from Candidatus Anaeroferrophillus wilburensis, assembly GCA_016934315.1. Classification (NCBI taxonomy): domain Bacteria; class Deltaproteobacteria; order Candidatus Anaeroferrophillales; family Candidatus Anaeroferrophillacea; genus Candidatus Anaeroferrophillus; species Candidatus Anaeroferrophillus wilburensis. Next base: position 69,378 of record JAFGSY010000012.1, read on the forward strand.
AGATCATCGACATCAGCCATGCCGTCCAACCCGGCAACAGCCAGGAAGGACAGTTTCTGCTCAACTACTGCTGCCCCACATTTCCAGCCCATGCCGTGCACCTGGCGGTTGTTGATCCGGGTGTGGGCACCGGACGCCGAGCCCTGGCGATCCAGACGGCCGCCGGTTTTTTTGTCGGCCCAGACAACGGAATTTTCACCTGCATGCAGGAACGGGCAACAGCCATCCATGAGATCAGCAATCCAGCAATTATTTCTCCTACACCGGCGCCCACGTTTCACGGCCGGGACATCTTTCTGCCAGCCGCCCTGCATCTGGCGGCTGACCGACCGATCGGCGAACTGGGGCCTCCGGTTGGCCCCGCAGCCCTGATTTCAACCCCCCTGCCGGAACCGGTCGTCAACGATCGATCAATCCATGGCACCGTCATCTATGGTGACCATTTCGGCAACCTGATCACGAATATCACCTGTGCAAGCGTAACATCTTCCCCCCGCTTCCACTGCCGGTTCGGCGACTGGCACACTAACACCCTGACCTCCACCTATGGCATGGTCCAGCCGCAGACCACCATCTTGACCTGCAGCAGCTTCGGGCTGCTGGAAATTGCCGTCAACGGCGGCTCCGCTGCCGAACGGTTTCGTATTGACCGACACTGCCCGACCGACTGTCCGATCACTATTCAGTTCGATACCACCCCTGGTCGGTAAAAGGCACTACTGCAAGGCAAAAGCAGTTGCCTTGCCCCCTTTTTTATGATAGAGCGGGCTCGACTGGTGCCTGTTTACCAACCCGGGAACCGTCAATCCAGAAAAATACCCTAAAGAGTGAGGAAGTCGTGCCGATCATTAAACCATTTTCCGGAACCTATTATAATCCCGACCACATCAGCGACCTTTCAGCAGTTGTCGCCCCCCCATACGATGTCATTTCCACCACCGACAGGGAAAAACTGCTGCAAAAAGACCCCCATAATATCATTCGCCTTATCCTGGGGAAAAGCGCCCAGGAAAAAGGTAAACCCCGGCAGGATGAAGAATATCGTCAGGCGGCAACAACCTTGGCTGCATGGCGGGAAAAAGCAATTCTGGTTGCCGACCGGAAACCGGCGCTTTACTACCTTGAAGAAGAATTCACCATCCTTGGTATCACCTACTGCCGAAAAGGTTTTATCGGCCTGCTGCAGCTGACCGGCCTCCCCCACAATGCTGTTTTGCCCCATGAAAAAACCATGAGCGGCCCCAAGGAGGACCGCTTGAAACTGATGACCCATTGTCAAGCCAATTTCAGCCAGATTTTAACTCTCTATGACGATCCTGATTTCATTGTCGAACGGGAGCTGCAGCAGCATCGTGAAACCGAACTGCCGTTCATTGATCTGAGCGGCCATGAGGGTATCGATCGACGTCTGTGGCAGGTTACTGATCCGGCAGCTATCAGCCGGATTCAGGCGGTTCTGGCCCCCCAGTCGCTCTTCATTGCCGATGGCCACCACCGCTTTGAAACCGCCATGCAGTACCGGCAGTTGAGGCTGCAGCAGGAACCCCGGGCAGACGGCCGGGAGCCTTACAACTATGTCATGGTTTACTGTTCCAATACCGCCAGCAGTGATCTGGCTATTCTGCCGACCCATCGGCAGGTTTCCGGTTATCCAAAGCTGGACCCCGCTTCATTTATTGAAAAGGCCGGAAAACTGTTCCAACTTACACCTCTTGAGCTTCAGGAACGGTCGCCGGAGGCCATGGCAAAAACGTTATTGGACACGTTGAAAACGGAACAGCAGGGCACCAGGTTGGTAGCCGTTGTCGGCAACCGCCCCGACTGCTACCTGCTTTCATTAACCCCGGAGAAACGGGCATCGCTGATGGAAAACCTGCCTGCCGCCCTTGCTTCTCTGGATGTTTCCGTTCTTCACCACCTGCTTTTCGGACAGGCACTGCAGATCAGTGCCGCTGACATGGAAACGCAGCGTTACACCAGCTTTACCCAGGATGCGGCCGCTGCGGTGGCCTCGGTCATGGGCGGCGAAAACCAGCTGGCGGTATTGCTCCGTCCAACAGCGATCGAGCAGGTAAAACAGGTTGCCGCGGCCGGCGAAAAAATGCCGCAGAAGTCCACCTTCTTCTATCCAAAGCTGGTGACCGGCCTGCTTCTTTACCTCTTCAGCTAGCAGTAATGAATGCATGGCATCCGTGGGAAAGCTAAACCCTGACGGTTTATCAACCAAACAGGAATCGATTGCATGCCCACAACTCCCAGCGGCCAGTCAACCGTCACCACTGAAGTGCTCCCGGCAGAACAACTGTCCATCCAGCAGCCAAAAAGTGGCTACCGCTACAATATGGACCCTTTCCTGCTGGCCGACGCGGTCACCTTGGAAACCGGCACTAACGTTCTTGATCTGGGCACCGGCGTAGGCGTTATTCCCCTCCTCCTGGCCCGACGTTTTCCCTCTGCTGGACCATTCACAGGTATCGAAATCCAGCCGGAACTTGCGAACCTGGCCCAAAACAACACCATTCTCAACAAGCTACAGAATCGGATTACCATTCACCATGGCGATTACCGCTTCTCTCAGAACATTGCTCCGCCGGCCTCCTTTGCCACGGTGATCACCAATCCTCCTTATTACCAAAAACAACAGGGACGCCTCAACCAGTGCCGCCAAAAAGCCATCGCCCGCCATGAAATCACCACCGATCTGACTTCCCTGGCGACAACGTCGGCCTATTTTCTCAAACCCAATGGCCGGATTTTTGTTATCTACCCGGCTGAGCGCCTCTCCTCGCTGCTGGCTGCCTTTACCAAACAGAAGCTCATACCAAAACAACTGCAATGCATCCATCCCCGGCCTGATGAGCCAGCCGAACTGGTTATCCTGACAGCCCGCAAAAACGGCAGGGAGGGACTGGAGATTGCCGCTCCGCGAGTTATCCAGTCATAACCGTCAACCCCATTTACACCGACAATCAACAGTCACCTGCTGCGCTGGTTGAAAAAATCAGGGCCTTTTATTATTTTTCCTTCCGGCTGCCGATGGCCGGCGGTTAAAAACATTTTGACATGTACCGGCCATTAGGCTATAAATTCTCAGGTTTAGCGTCTCAACAGCATCTGTCATTACGGAAATAAGGCGGCGTAATGGGTCAGTTTTTTCCGCCTTCAAGGTTTGCCAGCATCATGACCGTTATCACCGGGATAAACGATGTGTTTCAGCTCATCGATGATGAGCTGAAACAGACCGAAGCTGCCTATTCCAGCCATCTGCAGACCAACGTTTCCCTCATTCCAAAAATAAGTGAACATATCATCTTAAGCGGGGGAAAGCGTTTGCGGCCGGCCCTGCTTATTCTGACCATGAACATGCTGGGGGGGAAACCCTCTTCAGCAATCACCCTGGCGGCGGTTATTGAATTCATCCACACCGCCACCCTGCTCCATGATGATGTTGTCGACCAGGCTGACATGCGCCGGGGACTGGCGGCCGCCAACACTATTTGGGGTAATGAGGCATCGGTCCTGGTGGGGGATTTTCTTTTTTCAACCTCTTTCGATCTGGCGGTTGACCAGGGAAATCTGAAAATCCTCAAAGCCCTCTCTTCCGCAACCCGCCGTTTGGCTGAAGGTGAAATCCTCGAACTGATGAAAACGGCCGATGTGACCACTACCGAAAACGATTATCTGGCGGTCATTGAGGGCAAAACCGCCATTCTTATGGCCATTGCCTGTGAAATCGGCGCCCTGCTGGCAGATACCGATACAGCGATGCAGCAGATGATGAAAGCCTTTGGCCTCAATCTGGGAATGGCTTTCCAGATGGTCGATGACGTGCTGGATTATACGTCACGGGAGGAAGAACTGGGTAAAGCAATCGGCATCGACCTCGAGGAGGGAAAACTTACCCTGCCGCTGATCCATACCCTGAACCAGGCAACCGAAAAAGAAAAACAGCAGCTGCATGACATTATTCTGGCTGACTTCGTCACCAAGGAAGATTTTGTTTTGGTCCATCGGCTGATCAGCCGTTATAAAGGAGTTGAATTCACCCTGCAGCGGGCCGCCACCCATGTCGCGGAAGCAAAGAACCTGCTCATGCCGCTGCCGCCGTCACCCTTCAAGGAAGCACTGCTTTTTCTCGCTGACTATGTCCTGCAGCGGGACCGTTAAAGGAAACTTTGTCATCATGAGGATTGTCTTTTTCAGACAAGGATGTTATTGATTATGGATTTTGAAAGTCTGATCTCCACTGGAATTTTTGTGGTTATTGTCGCTTTTATTGCCTATCGTCTTTTTAAAGGAGGCGGTTGAGGGTGCTAAGCGGCCGGTCGGGCTGGGCAGTCTCTTTTTTTAACTTCACGTATCCACCACTATTAGCATTTACCTTTTGCAGGAGGAAACCACATGTCGGCTGAATTTATCGGACACTTGAATGATGACAACTTTGCTGCTGAGATCGAGCAGTCTGAAGTTCCCATACTGATTGATTTTTATGCCACCTGGTGTGGACCTTGCACCGCTATGGCCCCGGTTCTGGAAGAATTTGCCCGGGAGCAGGAAGGTAAGATAAAGGTGTTTAAAATCAATGTTGATGAAAACCCCAAAACTCCGGCAAAATACGGTGTCCGCGGCATCCCGACACTGATTCTTTTTGCCAAGGGGAAAGAAGTCAACAAGATTGTCGGCATGGCACCGAAAGATCACCTGGAAAACATGCTTAACAGTGCGCAATAATCAGATGTCCGATAAAGATTACTCAACAACGGGAACGGCGAAATCAGCCGGCACCATTGCACGGCCCCACCATGCAGCTCACAGGAGGTGCACCATGGCCATGGCTACCACCAACGAGCGCAAACCGCTGTTAACCATCGTCCTCTTCCTTATCCTGATCAGCTTCTGCTCCTGCGGCCAATCGTCCGGCCCAGAGGAAAAAAAAGGCAAGCTGGCACCTGATTTTTCGCTGACCTCCTTTGCGGGCAAGAAACTTACCCGGGATTCTTTGAATGGCAAGGTAGTCATCCTTGATTTCTGGGCCACCTGGTGCCCCCCCTGCCGGGCGGCAATTCCCCATCTGGTGGAACTGGATAAAGAGTATCGCGACCGGGGACTGGTTATCATCGGAGTCAGCCTTGACCGCGGCGGCAAGGAAGAAGTTGCTGATTTTGCCCGCCGAAACCAGATGGACTACGACCTTGCCCTGGGAATTGACAACGCCATCCTTAAGTCCTTTGGTGAAATCAGCTCCATTCCAACCATGATTGTCCTCAACCAGAAATCAGAAATTGTTTTCAGGGCGGTTGGCTTCAATAACGAGATCGCCCAGGCCATTGACGATAAAATCATTGAGCTTTTGCAGTAAACACTTCCCGATGTTTCTATCCCAAACCGGATAATCGCTCCCACTGATGGAGGAAACGATGCCCCATGATTTTTTACTGGAAATCGGGATGGAAGAGATTCCAGCCGGTTTCCTGACCAAAGCATATACTGATCTGGCGACCCTCACTGCCGGTCTCCTGGAACGGCAACGGTTGTCTTACGAAACCATCAGGATAATGGGAACGCCCCGACGGCTGGCGGTCTACGTCAGCAGCTTGGCTGACCGGCAGGAGGATCGGGTTATTGAAAACCTCGGCCCCTCCCGAAAAGTTGCCTATGATGCTGAGGGAAAACCAACCAAAGCAGCAGTCGGTTTTGCCCGGGGACAGGGCATCGACCTGGACCAGCTGGAAATAGCAACCACCGAAAAAGGGGACTATCTCTGTGCCAGAAAAAAGGAAACCGGCCTGGCAACGGTCGATATCCTGGCAGCGGCGTTACCCGGTTTTGTTCAGAATATCCCCTTTCGTAAATCAATGCGCTGGAAAGACCTTGATCTCCGCTTTGCCCGGCCCGTGCACTGGCTGCTGGCACTGTTTGGTAAAACAGTTATCCCCTTCGACTTCGGCGAACTGCAATCGGAAAATTGTTCCCATGGGCACCGGTTCATGGCTCCGGGGCCGTTTGCCATCGATCACCCCGCTCACTACCTCGACCTCTGCCGACAGGCTAAGGTTATCGTTGATCCCACCGAACGCAAGGCTATGATTAAGGAGCAGCTGCTGGCCATTGAGCAGCAGGTTGACGGCACCATCATTGCCGATGACGACCTGTTGGAAACGGTCACCAATCTGGTGGAATATCCTGATGCAACCTGCGGTACCTTTGAGGAGCAGTTCCTCCGGCTTCCCGATGAAGTATTGATCACCGTTATGCGCCACCATCAGAAATATTTCAGCATCCGCAACCGCCAGGGCGAACTGATGCCCCATTTCGTCACCATCAACAATACCGTTGCCCATGACCGCCAGCTGGTGATCGCCGGCAACGAGCGGGTTCTGCGGGCTCGACTGAACGATGCCAACTTTTTCTACCAGGACGATCTGAAAGTTGACCTGGAATCCTTTGTTGAGCGGCTGAAGAATGTGGTTTTCCAGGCAAAGCTTGGCACCTCCTATGAAAAGATGACCCGCTTCCGCTCCCTGGCTGAAGACCTCGCCGTCCGGCTGTGCCCGGCTAAAAAAGAGCGGGTAAGCCGCACTGCCCTGCTCTGCAAGGCAGACCTGGAAAGCAGCATGGTCTATGAATTTGCCGACCTGCAGGGAATTATGGGACGCGAGTATGCCCGCGCGGCAAAGGAACATCCCGACGTCAGCCGCGGGATCTATGAACACTATTTGCCCGTCGCTGCAGGCGGCGCTTTGCCAACCGAAGACTGCGGTGCCCTGGTGAGTATTGCGGACAAGATTGACACCATTGTCGGCTGTTTTGGCATCGGCCTGCTGCCAACCGGCGGTGCGGACCCGTACGCCCTGCGCCGCCAGGCCCTTGGGATTATTCATATTATCAGTGACCGCCAGTATGAGCTTGACCTTTCCTGGCTGGTGGAAAAGTCCCTGGTTCTCCTGGCGGAAAAGATTGACCGGCCGGCCCAGCAGGTTGCACAGGAGGTGCTGGAGTTTATCAAAGGACGACTGTTCAACAACCTGACCGCCAAAGGCATTCCTGCCGGGGTGGTGGAAGCTGTTCTCCATGACGGGGTCAGCGATCTGGTGGAAGCCGGCAACAAGATTGCCGCCCTTGATCTTTTTCGCCACCGTGACGACTTTGAATTGCTGCTGGTAGCTTTCAAACGGGTTATGAACATCATCAAGGACGCCTCTCCTGCTGCACAGATTAATGAACAGCTCTTTGAAGAGGAAGCGGAACAACAACTTCACCAGGCATTTCTGCAGATTGATGCCGCATGCCGACAAGCCATTGCCGACCGGGATTATCCCCGGGCACTGGCAACCATGGCAGAGTTGAAACCGACCGTCGACCAGTTTTTCGATCAGGTTATGGTGATGGCCGAGGATGAAACGGTAAAAAAGAATCGCCTGGCTCTGCTGCAAGCCATTGCAACCATGTTCAAGCAGGTTGCCGATTTCGCCAGGCTCTAATTTTGATGAACTCGTAACAACTGGCAAAAAGCTTTGAAAACCGGATGGCACAGTAACGGCTCCAGATTTGAGGCAAGCAAAGCCTGAGGAATGAGGCATACATCCAGTACACCGCAGTGACGAAGGTTGCAGGTTAACGAAGAAGATGGCGTTGTTACAAGCCATCAATTTTTCAGGATAAAAAGGGGATTGCAGATGGCAGAAAAATATGTTTTCACGTTTGGCAATGGCGCTGCTGAGGGCAACAGCTCGATGAAAAATCTGCTGGGCGGCAAAGGAGCCAATCTGGCAGAAATGACCAGCATCGGCATCCCGGTGCCCTCTGGTTTTACCATCAGCACCGAAGCCTGTGTCCATTTTTATCAGCACCACAACCAATACCCTGACGGCCTGACGGAGCAGGTACAGGACGCCATTGCCAAAACCGAAGCAATCATGGAGCGGCGCTTTGGTTCTCCGGACAATCCATTACTTTTCTCGGTCCGCTCCGGTGCCCGGGTTTCCATGCCCGGCATGATGGATACCGTCCTCAACCTGGGTCTCAATGATGACACCATCAAGGGAATCATCAGGCAGTCAGGTAATGAGCGCTTTGCGTATGACAGCTATCGCCGCTTCATCCAGATGTACGGCAATGTTGTTCTTGGCATTGATGGGGAAAAACTGGAAGAACTCCTGGAAGAAATGAAGGAGAAAAGGGGCGTTAAACAGGACACGGAACTGGACGCCTTGGATCTTAAAGAACTGGTGGGCCTGCTGAAGGAGAGGGTGCGGGAATTGACCGGCAGTGATTTCCCTGAAGATCCCGCAGCCCAGCTGTGGGGGGCGATTTCAGCCGTTTTCAAATCCTGGGAAACCAAGCGGGCAATCACCTACCGCCGGCTGAACAATATTCCGGACCACTGGGGAACCGCAGTCAACGTCCAGTCCATGGTCTTCGGCAATATGGGAGATGACTGCGCCACCGGGGTGGCCTTCACCCGGGATCCCTCCACCGGTGAAAACTACTTTTTCGGTGAATTTCTCGTCAACGCCCAAGGCGAAGATGTGGTCGCCGGCATCCGCACTCCCCAACCGATCAATAATGTGGGCAAGACCGACCAATCCCTGCCTTCGCTGGAAGAGGTGATGCCGCCGCTCTACCAGGAACTGGTAACCATCTATCAAAAGCTGGAGCAGCATTATCATGATATGCAGGATATCGAGTTTACCATTGAAAGAGGAAAGCTCTGGCTTCTGCAGACCAGGAACGGCAAGCGAACCGTCAAGGCAGCCGTCAAGATCGCCGTTGATATGGTCAACGAAGGGCTGATCAGCAAAAAGGAAGCTATTTTGCGCATTGATCCCCAACAGCTGGATCAGATGCTCCACCCCACCCTCGACCCCGATGCGCCCCGGACCCAGTTGGCAAAAGGGCTGCCCGCCTCCCCGGGGGCCGCCTGTGGGGAGGTTGTTTTCTCCGCCGATGAGGCGGAAGCGCTGAATGCCGAGGGGAAAAAGGTTATTCTGGTACGCATCGAAACATCGCCTGAAGACATCCACGGCATGCATGCGGCCCAGGGTATTCTGACCTCCCGGGGCGGTATGACCTCCCATGCGGCGGTTGTTGCCCGGGGGATGGGCAAATGCTGTGTCGCCGGTTGCGGTGACGTGGTGGTGAACTACAGCGGTGATTTCTTCAAGGTCGGCAAATCGGTGGTCAAAAAAGGCGATATTATTACCCTTGATGGGTCAACCGGTGAGCTGTTCCTGGGCACCATCCCCACCATTGAACCAGGGCTGACCGGAGAATTCGGTATCTTTATGGACTGGGTTGACGAAACCCGCCGCCTGAAGGTCCGCACCAACGCTGACACCCCCCATGACTCAGCTGTGGCCCGCAATTTCGGCGCGGAGGGCATCGGTTTGTGCCGCACTGAGCATATGTTCTTTGAGGAAGACCGGATCATGGCCGTCCGGGAGATGATTCTGGCCTCTGATCTGGCCGGCCGGGAAAAAGCATTAGCCAAGATTCTGCCGATGCAGAAAAGCGATTTCATCGGCATCTTTACCGCCATGGAAGGTCTGCCGGTAACCATCCGGCTCCTTGATCCACCCCTGCACGAGTTTCTTCCCCACACCGACCACGAATTGAAAGAGCTTTCCCAATCCATGGGGATACCCTTTGAAACGCTTAAACAGCGAACCGCCGGCCTGCACGAATTCAATCCCATGCTGGGACATCGCGGCTGCCGGCTGGGCATCTCCTTCCCGGAAATTTATCTCATGCAGGTCCGGGCGATCATGGAGGCGGCCTGCGAGCTGGTGAAAGGTCCGCAGCTTTCCGTCATTCCGGAAATTATGATTCCCCTGGTTGTCGACGTCAGAGAACTACGGATTCTGAAAGAAAAAATTATCACCATCTGCGATGAAACCATCGGCCGTTACGGAGTTACCCTCGACTACCTGATCGGTACCATGATCGAACTGCCCCGGGCAGCCATTACCGCCGATGAGATCGCCAAGGAAGCTGAATTCTTCTCGTTCGGCACCAATGACCTGACCCAGACCACCTATGGACTCAGCCGTGACGACGCCGGAAAATTTCTCAAAGATTATCTTGATCAGGGTATTTTCGCCGTTGATCCGTTTGTTTCCATTGATATTGACGGCGTCGGCGCCTTGGTGGAAATGGGCGTTACCAAGGGCAGAACGACCCGCCCGGATCTCAAGGTGGGCATCTGTGGCGAACATGGTGGCGAGCCGGCATCGGTGGAATTCTGCCATCGCACTGGCCTCAACTATGTGAGCTGTTCTCCCTACCGGGTACCCATTGCCAGACTGGCGGCGGCCCAGGCGGCCTTGAAGGAGTAGCTTTACCGGCAATCAGAGATGCAACATGACAGGGTGCAGAAGATTTTCTATCTTAGCACCCTGTTTTACTGACACCCATGAGGCGCAACCATAGGATCTGACAACATAGCAACCCCCGGGGCAGACTGCCGACCGGCATTACTTTTCCAGGAACTTGCGGCAGCCTATGGCCCCCAGCATTGGTGGCCGGCTGACACGGTTGCCGAAACCATTATCGGGGCTATTCTCACCCAGAATACCACCTGGTCCAATGTTGAGCGGGTCCTTGGCATTTTGCGCCAGGAGCAGCTGCTGGATTTTGGCCGGCTGACCTCTCTCAGCCATGCGCAGCTGGCTCCCCTGATCCGTGCTTCCGGCTATTACAACCAAAAATCCCGGCGCCTCCAGGAATTCGGCCGACGGCTGCACAACGATTTCGGTTCTCTCAAACGGCTGGCAGCTTTACCGACCGGCGAACTCAGGCAGTGGTTGCTGGCCGTTAATGGTATTGGCAAGGAAACTGCCGACAGCATTCTGCTCTATGCTTTCCAGCGGCCGGTCTTTGTCGTTGATGCCTACACCACCAGGATTTTCAGCCGCCATGCTATGGTTGCTCACCAGGCAACCTATGATCAGATACAGGACTATCTGCATGCCAACCTGCAACCCAGAGCTCGAATCTATAACGAATTTCACGCCCTGTTGGTCCGGGTCGGCAAGGATTACTGTAAAAAACGGCAGCCGGCATGTGCCGCCTGCCCCCTGGACACACTTCTCCCCCGAGAAGAAGTGTGATGGTACCTAAAGGTATCAGAGCAAGCAAGTAAACGATTCAACCATGACGAGAGGGATTGTCCATGACCACAAAACCAGTTGATACTGACTTGAACAATACGGTGATTGACGCCAAGGGAGCAATTTTTGAAAAGATTTTTGCGGAAAACCGGGAGCTCAGAGAAAAGCTGGCCCGGATCATGGCCATCAGCCGGGAAAATCAGGACCGTCAGCACCATTACAATCAGGTTGAAGACCGGATCTTCGCGGCGGAAAATCTCCCCCAGCTCCTGCTCTCCCTCCAGCAGGAAGTGGGAGAACGCTTCACCATCCCCATGGTTTCGGTCGCCCTGCTGAATTCGGTTATGGAAGGAATTGAAAATACCAGGCTGGCAACCGACCAGATCGCCATCAACATGACCCCCACCACAACCATGCCGAAGGAAATCTATCTCTCTTTGTTCCCCAACCATAAACCACTGATTTTCGCCGGCATACCGCTGGAGCTGGCCGCTTTTTTTCCGGCCGCAAAAAACACCACTGTCGGTTCTTCGGCTGCCATCCCGCTGGCCGCCGGCAACCGCTGTATGGGCATCCTCATGCTGATCAGTGACGACCCGGAAAAATTTCAGCCCACCATGGCAACCGATTTCATTGAGCGGCTTGGCAGCCGGCTGGCCATCGCCATTGAAAATCTGGCCATTCGCGGACAACTGGAAAAAGCCTCGCGCACCGACCAGCTCACCGGAGTATTCAACCGCCATTCCCTGAAGGAAATTCTGAGGCTGGAATTTGAACGGGCAAAACGCTACCAGCACCCCCTCTCCCTGATGATGATCGACCTGGATGATTTCAAGCAGATAAACGACCACCATGGTCATGGGGTCGGCGATCTGGTCCTGACGCAGCTTGGGGTAGTCCTGATGGAAAACACGAGGAGCAATGACGCCGTCTTCCGTTACGGCGGTGATGAGTTTCTTATTATCATGCCCCATACCAATCAGCTTCAGGCCCAGAGGGTGGCCGAAAAAATTCTTGCTAAAACCAGGGACGGAGAAATTTTTCTGGAAGGTTCGCTTGGACTGTCCTGCTCACTGTCCATCGGTCAGGCAACATTCCCGACCAGCGGCATCGACTCGCCGGAAACCCTGCTGGAAGTGGCGGATGAACATCTCTACGCCGCCAAGAAAGCAGGAAAGGGCAGGGTAAAAAGCGGTTAGCTGAGAAAAATTCAACAGGAGAAAATCAGACCAGCAAAACAAGGGAGAAACGTGTTCATCGGGAAGACGGAAACTTCCAAGACCACTATCAGATAGCAATCAATCGGCCGCCGACACCGCACGGTCAACCAGTTTTTGGGCCATTGACCGCATCTCCTGCCACTCCGCCTCGCTCAATCCGGCACCCAGGGCAACCTGAGAAGCAAACTCGAGAGACACCAGATCCCCCGGCGCATGGGCGTCATTATCCAGTACCAACGGCGCACCAACTTCCCTGGCCAGCCGGGCAACGTGGCCATTGGCAATGCTGTGGCCCTTGCGGGTCGTAATCTCCAGACATACTCCCCGGCTGGCGGCCAGTTCCGCAACTGAGCGGGAAATCAACCCCGGATGGGCCAGGATATCTATGCCGCTCTCCACCGCCGCCTTATTGGTCCCCGGACAGACCGGCTCGGTGATCGTTTCACCATGAACAACAACAATCCTGGCCCCAAGATCCCGCGCTTGATCCACCAGACGGCTGATCAACGCCGGCGGCACATGGGTAATCTCCACCCCCGGAATCAGGGTTATCGACATCTCCGGCTGCAGATCGGCACAAACAGCAACAATCTTCGGCACCACCCAATCGAGATTGGAACTGTCCACATGGTCCGTAAAGGCCAGTGCCCGGTACCCGAGAACTTGGGCCCGCCGGGCCAGTTCAGCCGGCAGCAGGACACCGTCACTGAACAGGGTATGGGTATGCAGATCAATCATCCTTCTCTCCTTTGGCAGATCACCATATATATCCGGGCACCGAGATAGCCGCCGGCACCATCGGCCAGAATATCCATCGGGGAGCTGTCCCGACCCGGCACCAGAGACTGATGGAACTCGTCACTGATACCATAAACCAGCGCCAGCAAAAAGGCAAGCAGGAGCAGAAACGCCGGACTTCTGGCCGGCAGCAGCCGCCGCCAGAAACGATAGCCCAAAACGCCAAGAACCGCGTATTCCAGCAGGTGCAGCAGTTTATCGAAATGACTGAAGGAAACCCCAAGATCAAGATCCGATTGGGCAGAGAAATAATAGATCAGGGCACCATAGCCAACCAGGGGCAGCAGATAAAAGCAAACCAGGGAGCCAGCCCCATTCCTGAACGACATGTTAAAAAACCTCACCCCGCAGAGAATGACGCAGGGCAGCGGTAATCCGCACGGTCAACAGGGAGCCGGTATGATCCCGGGGGGCAAAAAAATTGACAATCTGGCTGCCACCGGTACGACCGACCCACTGCCGTTCCCCCCTCTTCGCCGGCCCCACAACCAGGATTTCCCGGGTGCTGCCGACCATGGCTTCGAGATTTTCAGCGGTGATCTCATCCTGGAGTTGCTGAAATTGCCGCAGCCGTTCTTTTTTCACCTCTTCAGGAACCTGTTCATTAAAGTTGGCCGCCCTGGTTCCCGGCCGCGGCGAATATTTGAACGAAAATACCGTGTCATACCTGACCAAGCGAGTCATTTCCAAGGTCTGCTGAAAATCGCTGTCAGTTTCGCCGGGAAAACCGATAATCATATCGGATGACAGGGAAATAGTGGTGCAAACCCGGCGGAGATGATCCACTTTTGCCAGATAGTCAGCCACTGTATACCCCCGACCCATGCGCTGCAAGATCCGGTCGGAACCGGCCTGCAGCGGTAGGTGCAGCTGCGGGCAGAGATGATCCAGACTGCCGTAGGCTTCAATCAGTTCCACCGACAGATCCTTGGGATGGGACGTGGTAAAACGGATCCGATCAATCCCGGCAATCCCGTTGACCCGGGCCAGCAGTTCAGCAAATGAACATTCCCCGGGACTTTGGAGGCCATAGGAATTGACATTCTGTCCCAGCAGAACCACTTCCCTGATCCCCTGGTCGGCCAACTGGTGCACTTCCTCAATAATTGCGGCACTGGAACGGCTGTACTCCCGACCTCTGACATGGGGGACGATACAGTAGCTGCAGAAATTATTGCAGCCCTGCATGATGGTTACAAACGCAGCGACCGTACCGGCAGCATAACGAGGAATAATATCCAGGGAGGAGATGGCTTCGCGAAAATCCGTATCGACAGCCGACAAATCCCCGTTTCTGACCCGCTGCACCATCAGCGGCAGCCTATCAATCGCATGGGTACCAAAAACGATATCGAGTTCAGGACATTTTTCCCGCAGCCGCGGGCCCCACTGCTGGGCAACGCAGCCGCCCACTGCCACCACCAGCTGGGGATTTTTTCGCTTCAAGGGCAGGTAACGGCCAAGAGCACTAAAGAGCTTCTGCTCCGGTTTTTCCCGCACACTGCAGGTATTGATGACAATCAGATCCGCCTGCCGGTAATCACCGGTGATCTCATAGCCCTGTTCAATAAAAAGGGAACCGATCTTCAGGGAATCGCTGACATTCATCTGGCAGCCATAGGTTTCAACAAAGAGGTTCATCGTGACCATTCCCACCGTTTCAGCGCTTCAATAACCCGGTAGTTGGTCAGGTCCAGATGGAGGGGGGTCAAAGAGACACAGCCCTGCTGAATCACCTGGAAGTCGGAGTTTTCAATATCCTGCCCCCCCAGGACATCACCGCCAATCCAGTAGTATTTCTGCCCCCGGGGGTCAACATTTTCCATCACCGCATCGGAATAGATCCGTTTCCCCTGCTTGGTCACCCGATAACCGGCCAGATCCTCCCAGCGCCGATCGGGCACATTGACATTGAACAGGGTATCGGCGGGCATGCCATGGTGGAAAATCCGTTCTGCCACCTCCAGCGCCACCCGGCCGGCCGTCTCAAAATGGTGTTCCCGCCCCACCACCAGGGAAACCGCAAGGGAGGGAATGCCCAGCAGGGTCCCCTCAAAGGCAGCGGCTACCGTTCCCGAATAGGTGATATCATCACCAAGGTTGCCGCCCTTGTTAATCCCTGAAACCACCAGGTCAGGCGGAGTATCCTTCATAATGGCATTGATCGCCAGGTTGATGCAATCCGTCGGCGTCCCATCGACCGCATACCAGCCGGCGGCAACCTGTTCAACCCGCAAAGGGTTGCGCAGGGTGAGGGAATGGCTGCAGGCACTCTGCTCCCGATCCGGAGCAACGACGGTCACCGTTCCCACATCAGCCAGTGTATCAGCCAATACCTTGATGCCGAAAGCGCTGATGCCGTCATCATTGGCAACGAGTATCCGCCTTTTCCGTCCTGTTTTTACCATCGACCTGCCAACGTTCTCTCTCTTTTCGCTAAAAAATAATACTTCAACCCGCAGGTGGTCCCATAAACACCCAAGCCTGCGCCACTCTTTTGCAGGCGGTTATACGCTTTTTATCCCCGTTCGTCAACGCCCTCAGCCATCCCTTTACAACCATTTTAGCTTTATGATATAGCATGGAATGCGCACCTGGGGATAGGCCATGATTGCAAAAAACCTTGTTGTTCCCCTCTTGCACCACCCATAGGCCGGAAGAATCATGCATCGTTGTCCACAACCCATTATTCTGTTTTTTTTCCTGCTGTCGCTGACCATTGTTGCTGCAGTGCCTCTCAAGGCCCAGGAAACCATCAGCATCGGGGTCGTACTGCCTTTGACCGGCTATCAGGAAGCCGCTGGCGCACGGGAAAGGCAGGCCTTCGAGTTTGCCGAGGAACAGGTTAACCTGGCGGGCGGCATCCAAGGACGACTCTTGCACCTGATTTTCATTGATTCAACCGGCAGCCCCGTCCAGGCAGTGGAAGCGGTCAAAAAAACTATGAGCGGGGTCGATGAGCTGCTGCTCCTGACCGGCGGTTGCAGCAGTCCGGCAAGCTGGGCGGTGGCGGCCTATGCCCAGCAGCAACAAATCCCGTTTCTCATCACCACCGCGGCCAACCCTAAAATCACCCGCCAGCACTGGGACTACATTTTCCGCCTTGCCCCCCTGGAAGAGGAAAAACTGCTGCCCATAGCCCGTTATATCAAGCAGATTGAGGGGTACCAGACTGCCGCAATCATCTATGAAAACAGCATCTGCAGAACTGAAACCGCTAAAAAATTGAAATATCTGTGTGCTGACCTTGGTCTTGACCTGGCAATCTGGAGCAGCTACCGGCCAGGACGCATCAATACCCGTTACCTTGGCGAGCAGCTGGCAGAAAAAGAACCGGAAATCCTTTTTCTGGTCGGCAATGGAACGGATGCGACCCCCCTGCTGGAATATCTCCATAAGCAGGGAAATGTTCCACTGCATATTGTTGGCTGTACCGGCGCCTTCAGCCAGCAGTCCCTATGGGACAATGCCGGCGAACTGGCTAATGGAGTCCAGGCTGTCGCTCCGTGGGGGGATTTTCTGCCCTATGAGGGCATTGAACGTTTTGTTAACGACTACCGGCTTGCCTTTGCCGAGGCTCCCGACTATCATGCCGCGGCAGCCCAGGCCAGCATTGACGTTATCCGGGAAACCCTTTCCCACGCCCTCCTCTTCACCCGTGAGGAGATCAGAGATCTCCTGGCCGACACCGACATGATGACCGTCTTCGGTCCCATTTCATTTATCACCGATGGCCAGCACACCAACCAGAATCGCCTCACCGGCCACCTGCTCCAATGGCAGAACGGCATCCTGGAGCTAGTCCCGCCGCCAGAGGATTGATGCCGATACTGGGCACATCATTTTTGCCCGGTTGAACAATCTGGAGCGTTATAACGTTTTCAGAGCCAGGTCCCCGCTCATTCTCGCCGGCCAGCCTTGGCCGGCTCCGAGGTGTCCGCCAGGAATCACCATCCAGGTGATTCGTCCGAGGGCCACAACCGCTCAGAATCTGACCCTGAAACCTTGTTAGCCCAACAATCGCTCAAAGGAGATGTTTTGGCAATCTATCTCACTGTTTGGTAAGGGCACGATAGATCCGCGGCAGCCTGTCCGGCAAATCCCGCACCTCAGCAATGACCGTATGGTGAACATCGCCGTACAGTCGGTCGAAGTGAGGAGAATTAACCGCGTTGACCGTCACTGCATGGACATGGACAAAGTGTGAGCGACTTTCCCGGATAGCCGCCCGGCAATCCTCAATGGCGTACTCCTGGCTGTAATCCTGATCGTTGGGCAGGCCATCACTCAAGACAATCAGAAGTTTTACCTTGGCCGGATAACCGGCCAGTTTGGAGGTTGCATGGCGGATGGCCGGCCCCATGCGGGTGTTTTTTTCCGGCCGCAAAGCTCCGATTCTGCTCTTCACCTCATCGTTCAACGGCTCAGCAAAGTCTTTCAGTTGAAAAAACTCCGCCGCCAGACGACCCGAACCGGAAAAGCCGGCAATGGCAAAACAATCCCCCACCCGCTCAAGCGCCTCACAGAAAAGAACAATCGCCTCTTTTTCAACCTCAAGAATGGTTTTTCTGGAATCGGCAAGCTTATTCTTGGTTGAGCTGCTCACGTCAATCAGCAGGAAGACAGTCACATCCCGTTCCACCTTTAGCCGCTTGCAATACAACCGTTCTTCGGGAGTCCGGCGAAGCCGCCGGTCGATGGCATAGTCCAGCAGGGCATCATAATCAAAGGAATCGCCTTCCGGCCAATGACGCAGCATCTGCAGACCTTCAGGACGCAGCATTTCAAAATTGCGCCGGATACGCCGCACCAGTCCGTGGTGATGCTGCAATACCTCCGGATAAAAAGAGGCATCTATCCCAACCCGCTGGTGCTGCAGCAGTTTGACATGATCCCGGAGATAATCATGGAGATGGCAGCTCCA
The DNA here is from genome assembly GCA_016934315.1 of Candidatus Anaeroferrophillus wilburensis. Classification (NCBI taxonomy): domain Bacteria; class Deltaproteobacteria; order Candidatus Anaeroferrophillales; family Candidatus Anaeroferrophillacea; genus Candidatus Anaeroferrophillus; species Candidatus Anaeroferrophillus wilburensis. The sequence goes on from JAFGSY010000012.1 coordinate 87,428, forward strand.
TTCGTCATACCAGAAGGTCGGCACCTGCTCATCAAGCCCGACTGCAGCCACCGATTGTTCCGGCGGAAAAAAACTACTCAAATCAAGTTCAGCCAACAAATCCTTCAGGGTTTTGCTTCCCGATACGCTTGCTTTGCCGCTGGCAAGCAACAGATTTTTCAGCACATCCGGGGTCAGCACAGCATCCTGTTCAAGGAGCAGTTGTTTCAGATCGCCTTTAAAACTTTCGATGCCGGCTTCCGCCAGCAGACCATGGAGCTCCCGGGCCCTCTCATCCTGAGGCTGAAAAGCCCGGGCCATGAGGTCAAAACGTAGACGGCGGCCATAAGGATAGGCGGGGCGACAATATGCTTTTTCCAGTTCAATTCCGACGCCGGCAGCAGCGACAACAGGATAACTTTCGGCCACCACCGCGGCTGCTGCCTCCACCGGAGAACTGCTGGTGATAGTCTCCTCAAAAATCCGCCGCACGGCAGCAATCGCCCGCAGCCAGGGATCATCACCATCGCACCCACCCAGCCCGAGAACCAGGCAACGGTATAAATCCAACCAGAAGGAGCCGCCGGGCACCGCTCGCCAGTTTAAACCCACCGCCAGCCAGTGGTCGGCTTGTTTGGCAAAACCCGGGTAATGGCGCCGCAGGAAGCAGATCAGGCGGCCCTGTTCAACAAGCTGCAGCAGTTCTTCGGCCAGCAAAGGCCGGGGGAAACAACGGAAAAAACGGCTAAAGTCATCACTATTTTCCCCCAAGCCGGGAGCAGCAGGATCCTTTTTAGCCTCCCGACCGCCAGCCACCAACTCCGGTCCGTACATAAGCCCAAAACGCTGCAGGTCAAAGGTGAAGGTGCCGGCTTCCCAACAGGCCAGTTCCAGACCGGCAAGGATACGGTAGAGCAGCTGGTTTTCACCTACTGTTGCACCCGTTGCCATCTCGGCAGGCAGATAGATGAAACGGCCATCGGTACAGGGACCCGGCTGTGGCGCGCCGGGTGACTTAGGCAGATGCGCCAGAGAACGGACCGCCACCGCCTGGCCGCTGCGGGCAAAAAGATAGCGGTTCAGCGCCGAGGTTAGCGATGCAAGGGAAACCATGGTCTGCAACTGGCGGCAGGCATCAATGCCCATGCGGGACTCAAGGGCGAGAAAACGCCGGCGTTTGCCATGATCGCCAGCGGCTAACGCCCGAGCGACAAAGGTCTGTAAATCTTTCCTGCCCAGGTGGGCAGCCCCCTTTTCCAGACCCTGGAAAAAGGCATGGGCCAGGGAATAATCCTCCTCCACCACCCGCATAAGCGGCGTAACCTGCCAGTCACGCTTCTCCGGCTGACAGAATAGCATCCCCCGGGAGAGCAGGGGGGCATAGCGAATCAATTCTCGCTCACTGATCTGCTGGCGGCAGGCGGCCAGAATCATCTGCAAAAAAAGTTCAGCAGCATATTCAGCCTCGGCCTCCAGCAGCGCTAGCAGGGCATTCATCACCTGCCCCAGAGGATACGGGCCCCAGGGGCCGATGGTCATCACCACCGAACGGGCCAACTCCAGCAGACGGATATTGCCGGTCTGGATAATCGCAATAAATTTTTCCGCCACCGAACGGGCAATGACCGGCGTAATCCCGGTGCCGGCTTCCACTGCGCTGACATACTGCTCCTGCCAGTTGTGGGAAACAATCCCCGCCAGCTTCAGCATGCCGGTGGCCACCGCCTTGCCCAGTTCAGGATAGTCAGCCAGCCAATTCAACGTATGCTCCACCAGGAGCTGCACTTCAGCCAGCGTGGGAGGCGATGTTTTTTCACAAAGCTCCCGGTAAATTCGGTCGGCAAGCTCGGGCTCGACCAAAAAAAGGGGCTCAAGGATGGTCAGGTAATCGAAAGAATCCAAAGGGGTGTCAACATGATCTGGCATGATACTCAGTATGACCTGGGAGGTTGACAATAGCTGGGAAGAAGGAGCACATGCCTTCCTGATGAGTGCACAGTGCTGCTTCCGGAAAATCTGATGGGTACCGGGGAGATCGGCAGAACGGATTGGCGACTAGCCGAACATGTCGCTGATGATTTCCTCGAGGGTTTCCAATAATCCCGGATCATCAGTCAGCGGCTGGATAATGGCGGCCCGACAGGCTTCCAGCGGCCCAATGCCCTGGCGAATCAGCTGGGCGGCATAGATCAACAGCCGGGTGCTGGCCCCTTCGGCCAACCCCTGCTCCCTGATGTGACGGATGCGGCCCGCCAGTTCCACCAGCAGTGTGGCCATATCCTGTTCAATGCCGCTTTCCCGGCTGACAATAGCACTTTCTTCACTGACGGCGGGATAGTCAAATTCCAGGGCAACAAAGCGTTGACGGGTACTCTGCTTAAGATCCTTGAGCACTGACTGGTAGCCGGGATTATAAGAGATCACCAGCAAAAAATCAGGATGAGCTTTGAGGATTTCGCCACGCTTGTCAATGGGCAGCAGTCGACGGTCATCAGCCAGCGGGTGAATAACCACCGTCGTATCCTTGCGGGCTTCCACCACCTCATCGAGATAGCAGATTCCCCCATGGCGGACCGCCAGCGTTAAAGGGCCGTCCATCCACACGGTTTCATCACCGGTGAGGAGATAACGGCCAACCAGATCAGCGGCAAAGAGATCTTCATGGCAGGAGATGGTGATCAGCGGCCGTTTGAGGACATAGGCCATATGCTCCACAAAACGGGTCTTGCCGCAGCCAGTGGGCCCTTTCAGCATCACCGGCAACCGCTCCCTGCAGGCAGCCATGAACAACGCCACCTCGTTGCCCAAAGGCAAATAGTAGGGTTCAGATGATATGCGGTATTCCTGCATGCTGTTCGGCATAGCTTACCTGATTTTCTCCCGGTACCGGTTCAGGGACGTGCCAGTCTTTCAATGATAAACTGTTTCTCCGCAGAAACTGCAAAGACAATCCGTTCTTCCCCGGCTTCGACAATCATCCCGGGAAGCTGCCGGAGGCAGCCGCAGCTGCAATCATAGAAGCGAAGCTGGTGGGTCTGTTCAGAGGTCGGATCTTCAAGGGGAAAAATCATCAAATCTTTAGCCCGCGACTGGGATGATGCCCCGTCAACAACCATCGTAATCGTGCAAAAACCCCGGGGGACATAATTAATCTGCTCCACCAGTTCTCCCTTTCGATGGACAACCAACAGTCATGATGATTTTTTGACCTACCATAGGAACAGCGATTTGACAAGAACTTATGGCTGGGATATGGTGAGGTTCATGGAACATGAACAGAACATTGTCAGCTGTATTTTCTGTCAGCCGGAAACCTTCAGCAACAGGAGGAAAAGCAGGCATTTTTACCTCATCGCCGACCGCTTTCCGGTTACCACAGGACACCACCTGATCATCCCCTTCCGCCATATTCCCGATCCCCTTGAACTGACCGCTGAGGAAATGACTGAGGCATGGGAGCTGATCAAAGAGACGGCGGCCACCCTGCAGCAGAACGACCCTTCTATCACAGGATTCAACATCGGCATGAATTGCGGCCAGTCCGCCGGTCAGACCATTTTTCACACCCACATTCACTTGATTCCCCGCCGCCAAGACGATGTGGCCAACCCCCGGGGCGGTGTCCGGGGCGTCATCCCGACAAGGCAGAACTACTGACTATCCCCCCCTGACCGCAGCGCTACCGCCACTTGCATGCCGCTGGCGCCGTTTCAGCATAACCTTCTGAACAATAAAAGAAAGCCCATCATCAAACAAGTATTCAGATATCACAGGCAACATCACCTTCGGCAGGTTCAGGCGACCGCAACATCAGAGCCAAACTGCCAAGGATAGCCACATATGATATGAGAATGACATGGGAGGCCATGGTCAATGGCAATCCTTGTGCGGGGGCAATCCCCAGCATACTGAGTGCTGCCAGCCAACCGGCTTCATGGTTGCCGGCATTTGCCAACCCCTGGAGGGGAAACAACTGCAGGGGAAGCTGGATGGCCGCCAGAAACCAAACATCCATAAATGCCAGGGGAATGGACAGGGACTGAATCACAGAAAAAATAGTACAGCCGGTCCAAAACCAGATTAAGAGGCTGACCAGTACCTCCCTGGTGACAAAATAGCTGACCTTCATGCCTGCTAAACGATTGTTAAGCGTCCTCTGCAACCTATTATTACCGGCATGCAGGAGAAAAAGAATTCCATAAGGCAACAGAAGCAGACCTATCCCGCTGAAAAAAAAGAGATATCTTACATAGGCTTGCAATTGGGGGGCGGATAAAAGTGACGCTGCAGAAAGCAACAACCCTAAAGAAAAAAAATCAAGCAGTCTGGCTCGGAGCAAAATACCACTGCCCAGAAGAAGAGGCAGCTGCGCATTACAACGCAGGAGCAAGGGCAACGAGAGATCTCCACTTCGTAAAGGCAGAAAATAGGAATAAAAACCGTGCAAACAGGATGATTTGATCGCCGCCGGGTAAAAAGGAACCTGATCTCCGGAAAGCATCCGAAGGCGATAGGCACGGGTCGCATAATTGAAAAAATAACAACCTAAACCAGCACCAATCCACGGAAGTTCCGCCTGACCCATGACCCGTAGCAGGGCTTTACGATTATAGAAAGCTACCATCACAATGAGCACAAGAAGAGCCACCGACAGAGTAAAGGAAAATTTTTTCGATTGAAAAAATTTCATGCTAATCTGGGGAAGATACCGAGGAGTAATCGCGGCCACTGTAAGGCTCTTTTTCCTTGACAACCCGGCATGGGTTGCCAGCAGCAATGGCGTTTGAGGGGATATCAGCGGTTACAATCGAACCGGCCCCTATAACCACATTATCACCGATAGTAACACCTGGCATAATTACCGCATTCATACCGATCCACACATTACTACCGATTCTGACGGGAGGCCCCTGCACATGCCGGTCATAATCATTGAGATCATGTCCAGAACTGATTATGCCCACCCCTGGGCCAACTCGGACATTGTGACCAAAAACAATACCGTTTCTGGCTTGGATATAACAGGATGAGTTCATTCCCGGAGCACAACGGTTGCCAATCCTGATGTTTTTCCAGTAAAGTATTCTTGATGAGAAATGAACCGGCCAGGGAACCCGGCCATTGATTCTAAGTAACTTTTGGGGCAGGAAAAAATAGAGCTGGTGCATTATGGGAATACCCTTGGCCTTCGGGTAAAACCATGCAAGCCAGATAAAGAAAGCCGATATCCTGTCAAAAAAGGGAAGCATTTTCATGGCAAGGTTGCGTTTGCCTTTGTTTCAAGTTCTGTGGCTGAGATCTTCAGCGTAATCTTAAAAAAATCAGTAATGAATTGCGATAACACATCGTCGCTGAACAGCTGACTCATGGTCACCCTCTGGTAATGCGGATTTTTAGCATATTTTCTCAAAAAATAATCATTTTTCAGCCGATGAATAACTCGGTATTTATCAATAATGGCTTTACTTGTTAGATTTTCCAACGGCCATAACAATGGCTGCCAAAAAGGAATCATGTTATGGGCAATAAAACTCTTTTTTCTGGTTCTGGTCAACCGGTAGAGAGACCGGGCAAAGTCATCCTCATCCCTGACAATATGAATAATCGCAGTTCTCGATGACCGTACCAATGCTTCCGGGATAATCATGGAGGTCAGGGGGTCGGTACTAATAATATGGTTGCCAGGCCGACTATTCTTTTCTATTATAAATCGGTATAATGGTTCGCTAAAACAGGCCAAAAGGGGAAGATGGTACTGAATGTTACCAAGAACATTCGCCAGTCGTGCATAGGTTGTCTGATGCATGACGGAATATTCAGACGGCAACACCTGACGCAGGATTTCTGCTATTCTTTTGGTGCCACACCTGCCGGTGGAAACAAAAAACATATAGCGGGGTTTACTATTTTCCATCATAAGGAGTAAACATGTTAGATTTCTCCGACAGCTATCCTGACTTTACCCTGCCCATGTACGAGCAGCTTTGCCAAACTGTTCTCGATCATCATTTTGTTATCAAAACAATCCATGAGGCAGTCAACAAAACGCAAAGGAACTCGCCGGCGCTTATTTTCCGCCATGACGTAGACCGCCAACCGCACACTGCCTTGAACATGGCCAAGCTTGAACATCGTCTGGGCATCAAAGCGAGCTACTATTTTCGCTTTGTTCAAGGGGTCTATATCCCTGAAATCATCAAGGAAATTCATGCCATGGGGCATGAAATCGGCTATCATTATGAAACCCTGTCGAAATGCAACGGCGATTATGACCGGGCCATTCTCCTCTTTCAAAAAGAATTGGCTGAATTTCGTTCCCTATGCCCGGTTACCACTATCAGCATGCATGGCCGGCCCCTCTCACCCTATGACAACCGCACCCTCTGGCAGAGATATGATTTCAAAACGTTCGGCATTGCAGGTGAATGCTATCTGTCCCTTGACTACCAGGCAATAACCTACCTCTCTGATACTGGCCGCACATGGAATCCCCATCGATACAATGTCAGGGACCGGGTGGATCAGGCCCCTCTGCCACCACTTGAAAGCACCAGCGACCTCATTTCATACCTGTCAGGTGAGCACCATAGGGATATCTGTATACTCACCCATCCCAATCGCTGGACCACAACAAAAAGTGAATGGCTGTTTTCAGCCTGCAGCGATTTCCTCATCAATCAGGGCAAACGAATTATCATCTCTCTGCGCCGCCGCTGATATCATCTGTCATTTCAATTCCTTGCCGTTCTCCATATCAAACCACATGGCAAAAAGGATAAACTGGCTGGCCGCAATAAAAGCAAACATAGTTGCCAAAGTAGCAGTCGGTGGGAAAAAACCAAGGGTCATTTTCTGGTAGAAAATTTTACCGGCAAGCACCAGAAAGGCAAGCCCAAAAGCAAAACCCAAAAGATAGAAGAAGATCAAGGGATGAAAATCCCTGATGACATATTTTTCAAACATCCGCCGCCAAAAACCTTTGGTCAGCAGCCAGGGAATAGTGAAGAGAACTTTTCTCACTTTAATACCTGACTGCTCGCCGACATTATAAACCGGACGGATGGAAACATCACGGACCCGGAAATGGCCAATGTTCAATTTGATCAACAAATCATTGGGCATCCCGTAGCGTGGGTAGATGCCATCAAGATCGATCCGTTCCAGAGCCGCCAGGGAGATGGCTGTATAGCCACTCTGGGAATCGGCAATATGCCAGTAGCCGGAGGCAATTTTGGTAAATAACGAGAGAAATGAGTTGCCGATATAGCGATATTTGGGAATCATTTCCCATGACTCGCCGCGGAACAGCCGGTTGCCTTTGGTGTAGTCACACTCATTCCGGCAGACGGGCCCGACAATTCTTGGCAGATCAGCCGGATCCATCTGGAAATCTGCAGCCATGACCGCCGTCACCTCAACCCGCTGGTCACGAGCCCACTTGTAGCCGGTGGCGATAGCGCCGCCGACTCCCTGGTTGCGTTCATGCGCCAGCAGCAGAACCTTGCCATTGACAGCCTCCAGCTCCTTTACAGCCGCAACGGTTGCATCGGTACTGCAATCATCAACAATAACGATATGATCAACAAACGATGGCATGGTGGCCACGACTTTGGCAATCAGCTTCTCTTCATTATACGCCGGGATGACCACCGCAATTGTCTTCTGCTCAAACATAGCAACCCATCTGTCTCAGGATTTAAAATCAATCAGGGACGTCCGCATCCTCAACCCATTACATTATCTATCACATCACAATGGTTCGACAGTCAAGTAGGAAAACTTGAAAAAAAGAAAAGGCCCCCGAAAGATCCACTTTCAGGAGCCTTTGGAAATCCCTGCAGAAAAAAAGCTAATCTGTTTAGAGATAGTATTCACCTGACAGTTGGCTACTGAAAGCGGTGGTCATATCGTCCTTGACTGAGATATAAGTGGAGTTACCAGA
>JAFGSY010000013.1 GCA_016934315.1 Candidatus Anaeroferrophillus wilburensis
GAAAAATCAGTTAAAAAGCAGGAAAAAGAAGCTGCCTAATTTTTAATCAGTCAAGGGCGTGTGTCAGGTGAATACTATCACTGTACAGCTAATCAAATATCCAGCGAAAAACTGAAAATCCTGGCAATCCAGGCATAGCAGTATCAGCTACTGGATTAATATCATCTTGATCAATAGTCCATCGGTCGGTACTGCCATCAATAACTGCAAGTGCCTCCAGCACAAATGTTGTAGCCGCTGAATTATTAACGGTAAGAGTATAAACACCCTTGTTAAAACTATTGACATTGGTATTACCAAATCCCGGTAATAGACAGATGGTATCACAATAGCGATTGTTTTCACTAAAAAACTGTTCCTGAGCCATCTGGCTGGCCTTCAACCCAATAATGGCATCAGATTGCCGGGCCCGGTTGAGGTAGTTTCTGTATAGTGGAATGGCTACGGTTGCTAGAACAGCTAAAATAGCGACCGTTATCATTAGCTCCACTAAAGTAAATCCTTGTTTTCCAAAGAAGTGTGATCGGGATTGTACACGTATCATTTTCATAGTACTCATATTGATTTCTCCTCCGTCATAGCCCTTCAGCACCACAAGCCATAGCTTCCAATCTTTTTTTGTGAGGATAGTCTGGATATAATTCCAACGCCTTATCAAAACTATGTAACGCTTCCCCCCTTTTATTTAAAGCCAGCAAATAAATACCACGATTAACCCAGAGTTGGGCATATTTTTCATCTAAAGCAACGGCTTTCTCTATTTCTGTTACAGCCTCAGCCACATCCCCCTCTTTATATAAAAACCACGAGTGCAATAATAACGCATCCGGGTTATCCGGTTGCATTGCTTTTGCTAATTCAAGAACATATTCAGTTACAAAGTTATCATTCAAGCCTACTTTTATCATAGAATAGCCTATGGCCATAATAAAATTGAATCTATTTGTAAATGGATGGTAAAAATACTTATCTTTAATCGTCCCCTTTACTTGCTGTATCTTGTCCAGGGATTTCAGGTAATAAATTTTTTCCTTGATTTCTTTACATTTTTCCGAAGCTGGTTGTCTACCTATACCATTGTCACAATACATAAGCGCTAGATCAAATTCATTAAGGCTAAAAAATATTTCTGCCATTTTTTCATCAGCGGCTGAAATACTTTCTGTATTTATCTTCATTTCAGGATTAAAAGAATAACCTTCTTGTAATGCTGTTGTTAGTGTGTAAAGAAAATAGTTTTCAAATTTTTTCGGATTCTCTAGTCGGCTATTGGCAAGTGAATACTGCAACCCTTTAAAATAGATTTCCAGGGCTGATTGATATTCATGTTCTAAAAAATAAAGGTGCCCCAAATTAAAAAGAAATAAAGGGTACGCATTTTTCTTGGCCTCCGGAGGTGCCTCCTGGAGAAAAGATTCAGCCCTTTCTATGGCTAACCGGTTGTTTCCCATCTTTGATAAGTTTGTGATTATGTTGCTTACCGAAACCCAATATTCCTCATAACCTTTTACCCCTAGTTCTAACGCTCGCTCACACGAAACAATTGCTTGTTCATATTTACCTTGATCAGCCAATGCCTTGGCCAAGTTCCCATGCACACGCGGTTTATTGGGAGCTTTTATAAGACAGTCCCTGTATAATGAAACCGAATCCTGCCAAACGATATTCCTAGCATACGTTAAAAGGGATAAACATGAAAACACTATGAGCATGAAGGAGACAAATAGCTTTCCATAGTCCAGGGAATTTTGTATAGGGAAAATTTTTGATTGAATCTCAATAAGCAACAAAACTAATGTACAGTAGAAACCAACTGAAGGGAGATATAAACGATGTTCAAATTTCAGTTCTAGAGGTATAATTGTTGATTCAATAAGTAAATGTAGAAAAAACCAAAAAATTCCAAAAGCTACCAAGGGATATTTCTCCCTTACTTTCCACGCTGCAAAAATAATCCCAAACAGAAAGATAAGGGAAAAAAGAGTGGACAATGGAGAGAAAAAAGAGGTTGAAAGCGCTACATCATGTTCCAAGTTTAAAAAACTCGGCATAGGTAACAATAAAAGAAAAATATAGGAGCTTACAATGCGCAGTTCAGTCAAAAGGCGCTCCGTAATGGTAAAATGTCGCGCCGCTGCAATAGCTATCATTCGAGGAGATATTTTATAATAGATAAACAACCCACAAGCTGCAATAAAAAACAAAACAATTATTTTATTTTTTTTAATAATTTTAATTGGATAGCTATCTTTAACAAACAGCAATTCCGTTAACAGGACAATGATAGGCAACGTTGCTGAAATCTGTTTACTTAACAACGCACATGCGCCACTCAGTATGAATAAAAAATACCACCATAATACTTTCTGATTAAATCCTTGGGTTAATTGTTTTACCCTACCTTTCAGGTAGCAACCGTAAGAAAAAATATAAAATAAAGCAGACATTGATGTCATACGCTGGACAAGATAGGTTACCGCGTTAGTCTGCACAGGGTTTAATGACCACAAACCAACAATAAAAACAACAACCATGGGGACAGGAACTGGTATTTCTCTTAAGAAAGATTCGTTGCTACGATTATGCAGCGAAAAAAGGGCATTCAACATAAAGAAAACTGACAACGTCGTCAATATATGAATAATAATATTCGTAATATGGAAGGCAATAACACTCCCCCCCCCCCACTGCAAGTCGACAGCGAAGGATAAAATAGGCAGAAAACGAGCAAACCCAAATTTGGTTTTTGTTAATTCAATGAAACTTTCAGGAGTATAAGAAAACCCTAAAATTTTGGGCTCCTTCACAAAACTATGAGAGTCATCCAATGTGAATGGCGCATAAAGGCTATTTGAATATGCCGATATAATAAAAATCAAAAGAAAACAAATAGATAAAAAAATTATTGTTTTCCGCGCACTACAAAAATTTTTTTTGATGTTCCCATAAAGTTTATACACAGTTTGCACAGTGATAGTATTCACCTGACACACTCGTCCAGAACAATTTAACGTTCGAAGCAGCAACAACCGGATTATAGCAACAACCAGAAAAGGGGATACCGACCAGAATCGGTATCCCCTTGTGGTCTAAGCATATACACGCTTATTTTTAGTCCATACCCAATGCGTCTGCAACGTTACCGCTGTAGTCCCAACCAACAATTTTACCATTATCAGTAGTAGCAGTAGCCGTAATAGTAACACCATAAGCCGCAGACAGAGCTCCAACCGTTGTGTTGGTAGAATCTGCCAAGTTAAAAATAAGCTGAAATGCTGCAGGTGTAATTGTTGTCAACGTTACATTGCGGGTGGAAGCGTCAGCCTGCATGACCGTTGTATCTCCAGCTGCGGGGAAAGCATCTGTCAAGGCATAGCGAGCTGCAACATTGGTTTCCACTGAGTGGATTGTCGGCAATACTGCACTGGCAAAGCGCGCCTTCTGGATATAGTTCTTGTACATGGGGATCGCCACGGCGGCGAGGATACCGATGATTGCCACAACAATCATCAACTCAATCAGGGTAAAACCTTTTTTGTTCTTGTGTACTTTCTTCATCACATTACTCCTCCTCATAAAAAATTGCAAAAACCTTACCGATACAAACAGATCCCTGTTCCTAAACTCCCTTTCGACGTCCTACTCAGGAAACTTTACCATTTTTTTTCGCCGTTTTTTCATACAACATGGAACGCTTGCAAAGACTGATCCAGCCAATAAAAAAAATGATAAATTCTGCTTAAAAAAATAACAGCTTTATTTTCAATATATTAAAAAGCATAGAAGAACTCCTTAAAGGAGCATAAGCAGCAACAAGGCAATTATTCAACCGGTAAATGACAAATCAGGGCAGTAGTAGTGACAAAAATTGTCACTGAGGAGGAAGGGGTGGTGAGTTCTCTTCAGGAAAATCCTGAAAAAGCTGCTCTTCCAGCTGATGGGCGGAGATGGGACGGGAAAACTCTTTTGGCTCTGTGCCTTCCCGGAAGCATTCAAAACTCTCCTGCTCGGTCTCGGGAGTAGCCAGCAAACCGGTTTTTTGATCAATTTTTGCAAAAACGATCCCCGGGGGGACGGGAAACGTCGTCTTGGGAAATTCCTTGAGTGCTTCCCGCATGAAGTCAACCCAGATGGGACAGGCCGCCCGGGAACCGGTTTCATGTTTACCCAGGGGTTTCAGGTCATCAAAACCAACCCAGACCCCGGTTACCAGCTGCGGCGCATAACCAAGAAACCAGGCATCATAATAATCGTTGGTAGTCCCGGTCTTGCCGGCCAGGGGGCGCTTGAGAACTCTGGCCCGCCGGCCGGTGCCCTGCTGCACCACACTTTCCATCATACTGGTCATCAAATAGGCTGTTTGCGGTGAAATCACCTGTTTCCGCGGCTCAGAAGCCGATGAAGCTGCACCTTGAAGCATGGCATTAGCGCCATCATCCCCCCCTAAGCCCCAGAAAGGCTCATTATCTTCAAGAATTTCCCCGTCCCGATTTTCTATCCTTTTAATATAAACCGGGCCCTCAAGGCGGCCGCCATTGGCAAAAACACCATAGGCACGGGTCAGCTCCATCAGCGAAACACCGGAAGAACCAAGGGCAAGGGTCAAATCCGCGTTTAGGGGCGAGGTTATGCCGAGTTTACTGGCATAATTGATCACCCGGGGAATGCCAGTCTTCTGCAGCACCTTGATGGTTACCAGGTTGCGGGAATGGATCAGTGCCTGGCGGAGGCTGGTGGGACCATAAAATTTCTGCTCGTAATTGCGCGGTTTCCATACCTGATCCCATTCCTCACTGTCCTGATAGATGATCGGACTATCGAGAAAAATACTGGCCGGTGTCAACCCGTGATCAAGACCGGCGGCATAGATAATCGGCTTGAAGGCTGATCCGGGGGAGCGGCGGGATTGGATAGCCCGATTGAATTCGCTCTCGGCAAACGATTTCCCGCCGACCATGCTGCGGACCATGCCGGTCTGGACATCCAGCGCCACCAGTGCTCCCTGGACCAGCGGTTCCTGGACCAGGCGAACGGCAACCGCCGCACCATTGCCAGCAGCAGCACCATCAGCGACCGCGATGATTTCCACCAGCACGACATCACCGGGCACAAAGGCAGCAGATGGACTTTTGATGGTTGCCCCGGGGAAAAGTGCACCATCAGGTGCAGGTCTCCGGGCCCATGAGCAATCTTTCAACGCCATGACCGCATCAAGCCCCCCGAGGGACAGCATCACGTTCTGCTGCTGGTCGTCAACCTGCTTCACCAGAGCTTTCATCTGCTGGCCGGCAGCCACCGGTAACGAACGGTGCTCATCCGCCAGCTGTTGTTCAAAAGTAGCAAAATCATCGGGAGAAACAATCTGGAGGGGACCCCGGTATCCCTGGCGCCGATCAAGAGCCCCAAGGCCTTTTATGATTGCATCCCTGGCGGCCTGCTGAAAGTCGAGGTTAACCGTGCTGTAGACCTGCAGCCCTTCTCTGTACAGAAGGTCATAGCCGTATTCTTTTTCAAGATAGCGGCGAATATGCTCGGTAAAATAGGGTGCCTTGATGAATGGTTCCCGGTGCTGCCTGATCTCCACCGGTGATGCCAGCGCCTCCCGGGACTCTGCCGCGGAGATATACCCCTCCTTCACCATCTGGCCAAGAACATATCTCTGCCGACGGGCTGCCAGCTCCGGGTTGGTCAGGGGGGAGTAGCGGTTTGGTGCCTTGGGCAAACCGGCAATAAGGGTCATTTCAGCCAGGGTGAGATCACGGGTTTTTTTGCCAAAATAGGTTTGGGAGGCAATTTCAACGCCATAGGCCCCATGCCCCAGGTAGATTTGGTTCAGGTAAAGGAAGAGAATTTCATCTTTGCTGAGATATTTTTCAATCCGATAGGCAAGAATGGCCTCTTTAATTTTACGCTTCAATTTGCGTTCCGGAGAAAGCAGCAGTGATTTGGTCACCTGCTGGGTGATGGTGCTGCCACCCTGAACCACCCGCCCAGCAGAAATATTTTTTATCAGCGCCCGCATAATACCCATAAAGTCCAGGCCCTGATGCTCATAAAAACGGGCGTCTTCACTGGCAATAAAGGCCTTTTTCAGCTGTTCGGGAATCTCCTCAATGGGGATAATTTTCCGTTTTTCCAGGTAGAACTGGCCGATAATCTTACCATTATCGGCATAAATTTCGGTAATGGTTGCCGGACGATAATCCCTTAAGGAGGTTATCCTTGGCAAATCACTGGCAAAGTAAAAATAGGTCCCCATGCCCACTGCCGCCGCCAGCACAAAGCCGGCAACCAGCAGAACAGCACAAAAAACCGCAAGACGCTTGAACATGTCAGTTCTCACCTGTCATGGAGATCATTACCCTCGGCATGATTACGCAGCTGTCTGGGTACGGGACGTTTTACGCCGGTCAACGGGCAGCGACACGGTTACCGCTGTGCCTTCACCTGGCTTGCTGGCAATGTCGATGCTGCCACCATGGGCTTCGACAATCAGATACGCTTTCGCCAGCCCGACCCCGACCCCGGACATTTTCGATGTTACGAAGGGGTTAAAAATTTCCCCCAGCTTATCATCCGGGATGCCGCAGCCCGTGTCACTGATACACAAAGAAACAAAGGCATGATCATAGGATGGGGAAATGGCTAGGGTTCCCTGCTCCGCCATGGCTTCAATACTGTTTTGCATAATGCTGCGGAACAGAACCTGCAGATCATTACTGTCCGCCCGCACCGGCGGTACGCCTGCAGACGGCTCAAAAACAACCCTGATCTTCCGGTCGCCAGGCAGTTGGGCGGCGAATTCATCCACCAAAGCCGAGAGAAAAGCATTAATATCAATCCGCGTCAAGCTCGTTTGATGATCTTTGACAAACTGCAGATACCCTTCGATATCGGCAACCATCCGCTCCAGACGCTGGATCTGCTCAATAACAATACGCACATATCTCTGCACACCGGGATCCTCTTTGAGCTTCTGCTGGAGTCGATTGGCAAAACCGGCCATAATCAGCACAGGATTCCTCACTTCATGGGCAATCCCCTCCACCAGCTTTCCCAAAGATGCCAACTTTTCCATCTCCAGCAGGTTTTCCTCCAGAAGCTTTTGCTCGGCAAGATCCCTGACCACCATAACGCATCCGGAAAGCACCCCGGCAGAATCTATCCGGGACATAGCAATCTGCGCTGGAAATGGTTTCTGAGCAGCGGTATGTAGAGTGACTTCACGGCTGTACCTGCCGTTGCCCACCGCTTTGGCTAGCAGCAGATCAACAAGCAGGTCACCGCTGCCAGCTGCAAAAATCAGCGAAAGGGGTTGTCCCACCAGAAAATCCTGCTCATAACCAAACAGTTTTTCCGCTGCCGGGTTGCAGAACACCACCCTGCCAGCGAGATCAAAGGAAATGACCGGATCACTGATGGCGGAGGCCAGCAACGCCTGATGGCGCATCTGCGAATCCCCCGCCAGCGGCTCCCCCTGATAGGCGTTGAAACTGGTCACAACACGGGAAGCAGCCAGTGAAGCCGCCCCCTGTTTAGTAAGATAGTCCCACCCACCCGCCTTAATGATTCGGGCCGCCCGCTCGGGTTCGGCATTCGCTGATAGGACAATAACCGGGACTCTGAGTTTTTCCCGATGAAGAAAGACCAGCAGGTCCTCGACCTTACCATCCGACAGTTCGACCTCACTGATAATAGCCTCAATGGGAAAGTCGGCAAAAAGAGCATAGGCTTGACTAAGTCGCGGGACAAGATGAACCTGCTGGCAAACGCCTGCCAGGTGTTCCCGCAGAGCATCGCTGTACGGCGAGACCGCATCCAACAGCAACAGGTGGGAGATATGATTCGGGCCGGTGGTCATGAACGTTAGAAAACCTGGCTAACATGGGAGCAGTCCCAAGAAACCTTCAAAACTAGCCGCAGCAGGTCAGACCGCTGAAGCTGAAGGCACCGGATTGGCCATTTCCGCCAGCCAGGGCATGGGCATATGAATGGTAAAACCCACATTGCCATCAGCTTTACGGTCAATATGCATCTGGCCGCCATGGGCCTGGATAATGGAACGTGCCAAATAAAGGCCGGAATCGGTCAGATGATCAGCAACCGTGGTAAGTTTTTTCGGTTCATCCAAGCGTTCCCGCAAAGCCGCTCGCCGGCTATCCTGAAAACCATCACCATGCTCATCTATCCGTAACTCGAACAAACGAGCACTGGCACCGGCTGATGTTGGCGATTGACTACCGGGAACGGTGACGATATCAGTCTTAACCAGCACCTTGCCCCGTTCACCGGCCAGAACCATAGCCAGATTAAGCAGATGGGCCAGGGCATGGCCCAATTTATGCTCATCAAAAGTCAGCAATGGCAAGGGAGCACGAAAATCACTGACTATGGCAATCTCTTTTTTTTCGGCCCGCTCGGCAACCATCTCCAGCAATTCCAGCAACATCTTCTCCATATTGCTTCGGCTTGGACTCACCTGCAGATGTTCCTCCTCCATGTCCATCAGTTTGGCGGATTCTTTAAGCAGGGTCAGGGCGTTTTTGCCACTCTGGTAGATTTCCCGGACAAGTTTCTCAATCTCGGTCCGGTCAGCAGGCAGATTATGCACCAAGTGAGACGAATAGCCGATGATTGCTGCAAGAGGGGATTTCATATCTTCAGCGACCATGTTCATCAACTCGATGCGGGCCTGCTTCAGCCGTTCATGCTCCATTAGCGAACGAGTAAGCTTGAGATTGTTTTCCCCCAGCTTCTTGTTTGAATCCTGCAGAATTCTGAAATACGATTTTTTGCTCGGAAGTCCCAGTTCGGTATCCACCAGCAGTGCCTCAAGATTTCTGCTGGTCCGTAGCAGCAGGCTGTCAACAACTTTTTCCTGCAGCCCAAAGAGATTCAACACCATTGATTTGAGATAGACGGTTTTAAAACCATCCTCACCCAGAACAAAGATACTGGCAACCACCGATCCCAGGTGAACAAATTCCCCCAGTATTTTGACACCGTCATCTTCCAAGTCAGTGAGGACATCAAGGTTATGGTGCAATGCGATAACGCCAATATATTCTTCAGGAAGATTCCAAAGTTGGGCAAGGGCAACACCGGCTTCCGTATGATCAACACCAAATAAGGCCTTTTCAGCAACGCTGCGGTCACCTTTGCCACCGTCCTCTTTGCGGGCAACTTTCCGATAGAGAAGCGGATCAATTTCCCAGAGAATCAGGGAGCCAAGATCTGCCAGGAGACCGGCAATAAACACTTTCTCAGGCGCCGGATAACCAACCTGCTGGGCGAAGAGCCGGGCAGCGATAGCGGTATACAATGAATGTTCCCAGAAACTCTTCAAAGCCGGGTTGCCGGAGGTTTTGCTGTTCATAATGTCCATAACCGCCAGACTCAAAACAACATTTTTAACCACCTCTACCCCCAGGAGAGCAATGCCGTGGGATACCGTGGTGACTTTCTCCCGTAAGCCATAGAATGGCGAATTGATCAGTTTCAAGAGATAGGCCGTTATGGCTGGGTCTTCCATGACAATGTCAGCAATATCTTTGGCTGACGTCTGGTCGTCCATGCTGATTTCCATCAGCTTCATCGCCACCTGCGGCAATTTAGGCAGTTTATCCAGGCCGGCAACAATCTGTAGAATTTCATCTCGTGTCATCGCCACTCTCCCACTGACCGGAAAGCATTACGTTCTCTCACTATAAGGACAAGTCATCCTTATAACATCCGCTTTAAGGAAAGTAAAGAAACAGCTCCCATTCCTGCACGCTGGTCATCTATGAGGGGCAAGCAAACGCGCCAGGCGGCACAATTCATCAACGCTCATCGTTTCCGGACGGCAATCGGGAGAGAAACCGTTATGCTGCAGCAGTTCGACCAGTTGCTGCCGGGATAAGGTCAACCGGCAACCCAGCAGGGGATTAACAATTTTTTTCCGGCGCTGACTGAATAAACGGTTAACTATCTCCCCCAGCCATTGCCCATCAACCATTTCGCAGCGCCGGGACGTAAGGAACTCCAGGGTAATAACCCGCGACCACACCTGTGGCGGTGGATAAAAACAGGCTGGGGAAACCTTGAAACCGGAAAAAATATGTGCGGCCAATGAAACCATAACCGACAACCGACCATAGTTCTTGCTGCCGGGAGCTGCCAGCAGACGGACGGCAACTTCATCCTGAACCATAAGAACCGCCCGGCTGAAAAGATGGCGCTGATCAATTAGCGAAAAAACTATTGGGGTCGTAATATTGTAGGGGATATTGGCAACCACCAGAAATCTGCTGAAATCCGGATTACCATAGTCAAGGATTGCAGGAAGATCACATTTTAGAATATCGTCGGGAACCAGGGTGAATTGATCGGGAAAAGCGCCGGCAAAACGTTGCTTAAGAACCGGAATGAGTTCGGCATCGGTTTCAATGGCAGTCACCGCGGCGCCGGCCCGCAAAAGGGCCTCGGTCAGCACTCCGTTGCCCGGGCCAATTTCCAGCACCGGCATACCGGGAAGGATCGCCGCCAGGTCGATAATTTTCCGGACGATGTTGCCATCCTGGAGAAAATGCTGACCGAGTTTCTTTTTGTGGCGGTGTCCACCTTTGCTGGTAACAGACATGGAAAAACTATTCCTCTGAGGAACCTGCCGGCTTATGGTTTTGCCGGACCATGGTAATGACCATCTGGGCAAGGGGAAAACTGATCAGCGCCAACGTCAAACCGATGAGGTGGCCGCCAAGCAGCAGCGGCCAAGCCACCTGGCTGCCGGCCTGAATAATATCACGCAAACTATGGAGGTTTGCCGGAAAAGGAATATCGGCACCAAGGAGCAGCTCGCCAACTCTGAAATCGAGATAGAGAATGGGAATCAGGGAGACAGGATTGCATACCCAGCTGGCTAAAACCGCTGCCAGGCGGTTGCCACGCAGAAGAAAAGCCAGGGCTATCGCCAAGGCTGTATGGATGCCGAGCAGAGGGGAAAAGGCGACGAAAATTCCGGCGGCAAGCCCCCGGGCAACCGTTGCCGGGTCATCAGTGCTGCCGAGCAGCATCCTTACCATGGAACGAAGTCGAGGTTTTTTCATAAACGCAGTCGGGAGACAGCATTGAGCTGCCAGCCATCTACCTGTCCACGCCGGTGCCGTTGTCGCCCCACAAGCCCTATCATGGCCGCATTGTCAGTGCATAAAATCGGCGGCGCTGCAAACACCTCAATACCCAGTGCGCCGGCCGCCTGTGACAAATGCCGGCGAACTGCCCCATTGCAGGAAACACCGCCGGCCAAGGCAATTGATTGAACCCCATAACGGTCAGCGGCCTGCAATGCCTTACGGGTCAACACATCACACACAGATTCCTGGAATGCCGCCGCAACGGCAGGAATAAGGCTGGAAAGTTCATCAGGATGTTTTTCGAGAAACGTACGGACTGCAGTTTTCAGACCACTGAAGCTGAAATCCAGGGAGTCAGAAGCTAGATAAGCGCGCGGGAAAACGATCCCCTGACTGCCACCCTGACGTGCCAGCTGTTCAATAATCGGCCCCCCCGGGTAGCCAAGGCCGAGCATTTTTGCCACCTTATCAAAGGCTTCACCGGCGGCATCATCAATGGTCCGCCCCAGCAACTGATAGTCATGCCAGCCGCGCACCAGGTAAAGGCTAGTGTGCCCGCCGGAAACCACTAAGCCGATAAAAGGAAAATCCGGGTGGTTCTCAGCCAGCATGATGGACATCAAATGCCCTTCAACATGGTTCACCCCCACCAGCGGCAGGTCAAGGCCAAAAGCGAGGGATTTGGCGTAGGAGATACCCACCAGTAGTGAACCAACCAGTCCCGGTCCACAGGTGACGCAGATTCTTCCCAGATCAGCAAACCGAACTGCCGCTGTTTCCAGAGCCTGGTTCACTACCCAGTCAATATTTTCCAGGTGTTTGCGGGATGCCAGCTCCGGGACGACACCGCCATAGATGCAGTGAACATCGACCTGACTGGAAATGATATTGGCACGGATCTTCCTGTCGTACTCAACAACGGCGGCACACGTATCATCACATGATGTTTCAATGGCAAACGTCAGCATAGCGGCACATTATCCCATTTATACTCGGCAAACAAGTGATTTTTCCAGCCCTTCACTGTTCGTTTCACAAGCCTGTCAAGGGCCAGCAGTGCGCTACTCCTTAGCGTCGCGGAGATAGCTTGACCTGCACTCTACCCGCCACCATCACGCCAAAGCATCCAGGAATTTCCTTATCCCATCATCACTTCCCGACAAACACCATCACAACCTGACCATCCCTATCTCTTTACTTTCCGGGTGGGGGCTGCATCATTTTCAGGCGGCCAACAACAGATCACCAAACTCCATCTCCAAATAGTGCTTCAGTTTCTTTTTGGCGTTATTTTCCAACTGTCGCACCCGTTCCCGTGTAATGCCCAGACTGTCTCCTACTTCCTGAAGCGTTTTTGGTGATGAAGAAAAAAACCGCCCTTCCACAACCTGCCGCTCTCGTTTGGTCAACCGAGCAATGGCCTGGCGGATCTTTTGCTGCAACCGCTGCTGTTCTTCCAAAGCGATCAATGACCGTTCCTGATCCTGGCCCTCGTCAACCAACATATCAAGATACGTCGTTTCACCCTCACTGACCACATGATCCAGGGAAAGATCCCGATGGCTCAAGCGCTGATAGAGTGCCTGGACCTTTTCATCATCATGTTGGCCATCCATCAACGCCCGCATGGATTGCCGATCAATTTCATTACCTTCAAGGGATCCTTTAATTTGCGACAATTTATAAAAAAGTTTTTTCTGCAGCTGGGTAGTACCAATCTTAACCAGGCTCCAGCTTCGCATGATAAAATCCCTGATATAGGCACGGATCCACCACACCGCATAAGAGATGAGCCGATATCCGCGCTCTGGATTGAACTTTTTCACCGCTGTCATCAGACCGAGATTGCCTTCCTGAATCAAGTCCATCTTTTTTATCCGGTAGCCGTCATATTCAGAAGCGATCTTGACCACAAAGCGCAAATTGCTCACAACCAGTTTATGGGCAGCTTCAAGTTCACCTGCCTGACGGTAGCGAACCGCCAGCGAGTACTCTTCATCTGGCTTCAACAGGGGGAAACGATTGATTTCGGCCATATAAAGGGACAAAGAGTCGGTTACTGGAATTGCCGGTGCATACTCTGCCATCGTCATACCTCCCACACATTATTAGCACTCATCAAGTATGAGTGCTAATATATCACAGTTTTCATATTAATCAAGTATTTTTTACCGGGATGATCGAGGGGGGAGAACTGCACAACGAAAGACAATCAAGGTTTCACGCTGACATGATTGCCTGAAAACAACCAAAAGTTTTTTGTAAAAGGCAAGACACCCTGCCCTTACTAGACTATTGACAAAAACAAGCTGCTTACACTATGATGCCCCACCAGTGGCTTGGACAGGGATAGCTCCCAGATACGATATAGCCCCCGGCCTCCCGCACATCAAACGAAAGGATCACAACCATGGCGTATGAATTGCAGATTGAAACCTCCTTTGCCGCAGCGCATAACCTGCTCAACTATTGCGGCCAGTGCGAAAAACTGCATGGCCACAACT
This sequence comes from Candidatus Anaeroferrophillus wilburensis, assembly GCA_016934315.1. Taxonomy (NCBI): domain Bacteria; class Deltaproteobacteria; order Candidatus Anaeroferrophillales; family Candidatus Anaeroferrophillacea; genus Candidatus Anaeroferrophillus; species Candidatus Anaeroferrophillus wilburensis. Next base: position 13,619 of record JAFGSY010000013.1, read on the forward strand.
GGAAGATCGAAGTACATATCAAAGGCAACACCCTTGATAAAAGCGGCATGATGCTTGATTTTAAAGTTCTCAAACAATACACCGAGGAAATAATCCAATCACTTGACCATAGCTATCTCAACGAACATCCAGCCTTTGCCGGTCAAAGCCCCTCGTCTGAATTAATCGCCCGCCATATTTTTCTCGAACTGGAAAAGCAGCTGGCCAAGCATGGTATCACGGTTTCCCGGGTCGTTGCCTGGGAGTCAGAACGGGCCGCAGCTGCCTATACAGGTGAGTAAATGATCCAGGACATTCAGCAGCAACTAGACCATCGCCAGATCGAAATCAACAAGGTCGGCGTCAAGGGCATCCAGTACCCGATTCAGGTGCTCGACAAAACCGTGGGCATTCAGCATACCATTGGCGACTTCAACATGTACGTCAGCTTGCCGCACCATTTCAAGGGCACCCACATGAGTCGCTTTGTCGAGGTACTGAACAAGTACCACAATAAAATAGGAATCAATATTTTCCCCACTATCCTTAAAGAGATCAAGGACCACCTCGAAGCTGAATCGGCCCATCTGGAGATTTCCTTTCCCTACTTTATCGACAAGGAAGCTCCGGTCAGCCGGGCAAAAAGTAAAATGATCTACCAATGCACCTTTTCCGGCAACATGACCCACGATCAGCTGGATTTCAGGGTCCTGGTCAAAGTCCCGGTCACCAGCCTCTGCCCCTGCTCCAAAGCAATCAGTGAATATGGCGCCCACAATCAACGCAGCATGGTATCGGTGAATTTTTCCTTCAAGCAGTTCGTCTGGATCGAGGACATGATCAAGCTCATCGAAGAAACCGCCAGCTGCGACATCTACCCCCTGCTCAAACGCCCTGATGAAAAATACGTTACCGAACGGGCCTATACCCACCCGATGTTCGTTGAGGATTTAGTACGGGAAATAGCCACCTTGCTGCTTCTTGACCAGAATATCACCTGGTTTACCGTTGAAGCGGAGAACATGGAAAGCATCCATAACCATAGCGCTTATGCCTATGTCGAGAAATACCTGTGACCGCACTCGCATTGATTATCGCCGGCTACCTAGTGGGCTCCATCCCAACGGGCATTATTGTCAGCAACCTGCTGGGTGCTGCCGACCCGCGGCGGCAGGGCAGCGGTAATATCGGCGCCACCAATATCGCCCGCCTCAGCGGCAAAAAAGCCGGCATCATTACCCTTGCAGGCGACGCTCTAAAGGGAGCGCTGCCGGTGCTGGCCGGCCTCATGCTGGCTCCCCAGACACCATTACTGGCAGCCCTTGCCGGCCTGGCAGCCTTTATCGGTCATCTGTACCCACTTTTTCTGGGTTTTAAAGGTGGAAAAGGTGTGGCAACCGCTCTGGGGATATTTCTGGTGTTGGCCCCCTTGGCGGTAGCAGTGGAACTGACGCTTTTTCTTTTAGTGATGGTAACCGTCAGGGTTGTCTCCGCGGCTTCGCTGCTGGCATCCCTAACCATGCCGGTCTGTATCTGCCTGTTGGGCTATCCGGCCACCTCCGTCCTGGTGGCCCTGATCATTAGCTGTCTGATCACCTATCGACATCAGGAGAACATCAAGCGCCTTATTCTCGGCCAAGAACCCAAGTTTTTTTAAGACAGAATCAACCCCCTACAACCAAAATAGGGCCTTTTCGGCCCGCACATACGTGCTCTTATCAGAGCATTTTCTTGTTTTTTTTCAAACAAGAAAACAACCTGTAACACACTGATTCTACAGTGAATTCCGCCGGATCTCCTTCTGCCGCTGCTTGCGGGACAGCCGGCGGGCGTTACCCTTCTTTCTGGTAGAACCGCACCATGGTGCCGGCTCTCCCTCATCGCCACATCCCATTTCACCGGCCAGCACCACGGCCACTACCTGCTGATAAAACTCTTCGGCACCAAGGCTGACCGCATGCCAGCAGTGGACTCGCAACTGCAGCTCCCGATCACTGGTTACCACGGTCAATCCTGACCCATAGGTTCTGGCCATCTGCTCCAGCACGGTATCAGCTTTCACGCCAAGGGGAGAAAAAACCAGGCTGATCCCCTGCTCATGGGTTCGCCGCTGTGCTGCCCCGGCTGCTACCTGCCAGCCATCAAAAACAACGACAATATTATGCCGGCGGGCGACACGATAGGACGCCAGCAGATCAACCAGGCTTTGCCGCTCCGCCTCCAGGTCAAGATAGTCCAGCGATCCGGAAACTGCCGCAATAACATTGTAGCCATCCACCGCTATCCGCATACTACCAGTCCTTCACCTGCTGTTGCCACCGTGGTGGCTCCACCGCCGCAAAAAAGACACCACGCCCACACCACAAAAAAAAGGGGGCGGCATCACTGCCCCGCCCCCTGGATAACCATAGTCATCTTTCCCAAACCCCCTCAGTCTTTGGGCAGCTTATCTTCGGGCTCAAACGTTCCTTTTTCTCGCTCTTCAAAAAACTGCAGCGCCACTTTGGGAAAGAGGGCATAGGAAAGGACATCTTCGACACTCTTCGCCTTGTCACCCAACTCAGCTGTCAGTTTTTCCATCTCAGGCGGAATCAGGTCAGCTGGCCGGCAGGTTATGGGATCCTCGCCTTTCAAAGCCAGCTTCTGCACGTCTGGATCAAAAGGAGCCACCGAACGGCCGTACATCCCCTTGAGAACATTTTTTGATTCGGTAGGAATCATCAGATAACGTTTGCCGGTCAAAACATTGAGGGTCGCCTGCGTACCTACAATTTGGCTGCTCGGAGTCACCAGTGGCGGATAACCAAAATCTTTTCTGACCCGGGGAATCTCCTCAAGCACGTCCTTGAGCTTGCCGATCGCCCCCTGATCCCGCAACTGGGTTTCCAGATTTGACATCATTCCGCCGGGCACCTGATAGATCAGGACGTTGGTATCAACACCGGTAAAACCACTTTCATAAGCACCATATTTGGCCCGCACCTCTTTCATATATTCGGCAATTTTTGCCAACGGCTCAAGTTCCAAGCCGGTATCATAGGGGGTGTTCCGCAAAGCGGCAACCATACTCTCGGTCGGCGCCTGCGACGTCCCCTGGGAAACGGTGGAAATGGCGCAGTCAATAATATCAACACCGGCTTCAATCGCCTTCAAGTAGGTCATATGGGCCATACCGCTGGTACAATGACAATGCAGGTGAATTGGTACGGTGATCTTTTCCTTCATCGCCTTCACCAGCTCGTAGGCGTCATAAGGAGCCAGGAGACCGGCCATGTCTTTAATACAGATGGTATCGGCACCCATGCCGACCAGTTCCTGAGCAAGATCAACAAAATAGCTATTATTGTGCACGGGACTGATGGTATAGCTGACAGAAGCCTCGGCAATCTTACCGGCTTTCTTCACTGATTCCATCGCCACCCGCATATTGCGGGGATCATTCAAGGCATCAAAAATACGAAAAACATCGATACCATTGGCAGCTGCCCGCTCAACAAAGGTCTGCAACACATCATCGGCATAATGGCGATAGCCAAGGATATTCTGTCCACGAAGCAGCATCTGCAAACGGGTATTGGGAATCGCTTTACGCAACGCCCTCAGCCTCTCCCAGGGGTCCTCTTTCAGAAAGCGCAAACAGGAATCAAATGTTGCCCCCCCCCACACTTCCAGCGACCAATAACCAATTTTATCCAAATCGCCGGCCACCGGCAGCATATCTTTGGTCCGCATTCTGGTAGCCAGTAACGACTGGTGCGCATCTCGCAAGACGGTATCTGTTATCTGCACTTTGTGAGCCATTTTCAACCCCCAGCAAAAATGTGTCCTAAAAGTTACTTAGTATACTGTATCCAAGGAACAAAGGGAAAAGAAAGCGGCGCTGATCGGCGCCGCTTTCACCCATCTTATTCGATCACTGCGATTTCGGTATCAGATTCCACCGCATCACCGGCAGCGACGTTCACGGCCTTTACCGTTCCGTCGATTGGTGAAACAATGGGCATCTCCATCTTCATTGCCTCGAGGATTGCCACTTCGTCACCTTCAGCAACCTGGTCACCAACCTTTACTTTCACATCGAGAATTTTCCCAACCATCGGGGAAGTTATTGCTTCACTCATGAGTACGCCTCCTGCTGTTAACAACCATAATTTAGTATTACCCCGCAGGCCATAGCATACTGACCAGGGTTTTGCAACATTTTTATAGATCAGCGGTCCGTCAACGGCTAAGCAAAGGCTTCATCTTCTCACGGACTCGAGGCTCATCTTTCAGCACCAATGACCGCTGATAGGTTGCCAGGGCTTTATCCCGATCCCCCAACTCAAGATAGACATCACCGAGATGCTCATGAATCACTGGATCGTCCGGAACCAGGCTAACAGCTTGTTGCAGAGTTTCCAGAGCCTGGTGATATTCCCCCCGGGTAAAAAAGAGCCACCCCAGGCTGTCAACAATAAAACCGCTGTCAGGCTTCAAGGCCAGCGCCTTGCGAATCAGCTTCTCAGCATCATCCAGTTGCACCCCCAATTCCACATACGTATAGCCAATAAAATTGAGTACTGTCGCATCGTCGGGGTTTTTTTGCAGTAGCGACTGCATGATGGCGATGGACTTCTGATGATCACCCAGAGAATGCAGCAAAACCCCGTGGGCAAACGTCAGCTCATAGTTGTCGGGAAACAGCTCCAAGGCCTGTTGCAACACCACCAATGCCTGCTCACCGTTACCAGCCTTTTCATAAAGGGACGACAGCATCCGGTAAAGACTGGTTTTATCAGGGTAGGCAATTATCAACGCTTCGAGAATTGCTATCCCCTGCTTAAAATCGCCCTTTTTATCGAACAGATAAGCGGCATGGATCCGTGAATCATAGTAGAAATCACCCTGCTCCTCAATAAGGAGAAACAATTGCAGGGCCCGGTCAATTGCCCCCTGGGCCTCATAACTGGAAGCCAGATAAAAGGTAATCCGATCCTGTTTAGGATGTTTTTCATGGAGGGGCGTCAAAATTTTTACCGCGTCATCGTAGTTTCCCGCCTGGAAATGGATGAGAGCCAATTTAATATCGACACTGAGCGGCGCTTTGCCACTCTTTTGCAACTGGCTGAAAACCTCCAGTGCCGCATCTGCCTGTCCTGTGGCAATATACAACTGACCAAGACGCTCCAGGGCTCTCGGGTCACCATGTCTAACCTGCAAAAGCCGCTGGTAAATGGCAATTGCCTCATCTTTGCGATCATCAAACTCATAAATCAGACCAAGTTCAAAAAGCGCATCGGGAAAATCGGGGTCGCGATCCAGCACTTCCTGATAAAACTGTTCCGCCCGCTGATACAATTTCAATTCAGCATAGATCTTACCAAGATAAAAGAGCGGCATAATTTGATCGGGTTCTTTTTCCCTCAACGTGGTTAGCACGTCTATGGCCCGCTCATATTCCAGCTTATTTGCATAGAGAGAGGCAAGGAAAAGATAGGCGTCAGCATTATCAGGATCGCTGGCAATCACCGCCTCATACTGCTTGATGGCCAGTTCCCCCTCCTCCGTTGCCGAGTAGATCCCGCCCAACACAAGGCGGGCAGGGGTATAAGTGGAATCAATGGCTAGGGCGTCCTCGCACAAACTGCGGGCGGCAGCAACTTTACCCGCCTTAAGCAGCAAGGTGGCCAGTTCAACCTTCAGGTAAGCTGAAGTCGAGTCGGCAGCAACGGCCTTCTGCAGGCAACCGATCGCCTCCTGCATGCGGTTTTGCTGACGCAAAAGCGTATAAACAGAAAAATAGTAATAGGATTCCCCCATATCAGGAGGCGAAAAAACCTCTTCCTGCCCGGCAACCAGCGGGACAGGCTGCGGCTCATTGACTGCTCGCGGAGCACAGGAAGCCACCGGCAGCAGGAGCAGCAGCATGCCCAGAAGGGCAACAGCATAGTTCATTGCTGTTCACCCTTCCTCAATACCGTAAACTCAGCCAGTTCAACCACAAAGGTTGCCGCTGCCGGGGGATAATCATAAAAAACCAGCATAAAAGGTAATTCGCCGCCATCAGCGGCAACGGTGGCCGAAGCATTTTCCAAGGCGCCGATCATCTCCTCGTTCAAGCTTTGCAGCTCTGCCGACGAAAAGGTAACCCCTCCCGAGGTCGTCCGTTCGGCCAGCGCGTTTCCTTGACGATCAATAAGAACCCCCTTGATTTTCAAAGCACCAACCATCTTGGGAGCGGTATTGTAGACTTTTCCTTGGAGAACAATAACCCGCTTATCGGCGGAAAAAATCATATTACGGCTTTCCAGACCAACGAGTGAGAGGTGCTGTTCCATATCGATGGAAAACTTCTGCCACAGGAGAACCCCACCCCACAGCGCCAGGCTCAAAACAGCAACAATAAGACCTAGATAGAGAAACATGCGCCGGCCACCCATCCGTGGCCACAACGATCCCCTGCTGACCACCGGAGCAGCGGCTCCCGCCGCCTGAGAAACCTCACTATCGGCTGTCACAGTGTTGATTTCCACTGTTTCTTCCCTGGTTTTGCTGATTGTTTCGTCCAAATCAGTCTCGTCCAGCGTCGTTTGCCGAAGATCATCACCGGCAGTCTTGCTCCCCTCTCCCCCCCCGGCGGTCTCTTCATCATCATCAAGGTCAACATCCCATGACAGATCATCCTCGGAAAAATCATCTGCCATCTCAAAAACCATCTCAGCATCAGCAGTTTGCTGTTCCTCCACGGCGTCTTTCAGGCCGCCACCGGCCAATCCGTCGGTCACCGGCGTCAGCTCAGGGGACGGAGCAACCGCGTCTCCGGTACCGGCAAACTCGCCTTCGGCCAACGGCATCTCAGGTGGTGGCACGTCCATTTCCGGCACACCACCTCTCTCGTCAGATTCCTCTGCCTGCATTTCCGGATTTTCACCCAGCAGGTCAGGACCGGCATCAGGTGACAGTGACTCCGGCACCGGCAATTCGTCCGACAAGAGGGGAAAAACCGTTTTGCACCGTGAACACTTAACCATTGCATGTTCAGCAGATGGTAATCGTTCATCAGCAAGGTGAAAGGTTGTCTGGCACCGCGGGCAGGTGATCAACATATCATCATCCTCATTATTCAACTAATCTCAATGGACCATACATAAAAGGGTCATCCAAATGCAAGATTTTTCTCCACCACACCTCGTCATACCCTGGCATTGATGAGGTTGGGAAGATCGTCAAGAAAGTACTGCTGACGAAATGCTGTCAATTCAATATCCATTACCTGATCAATTCGGATGGCCACCTGGTGGCCCAACCTTGCAGCTAGCTGCTGCTCAACAGCAGGAACCTGCTCCTCCAGCAGCTCCCGTTGCCGGCCGCCGGCAACCTGAACAGTAACCACTGTCTGGCTGCCCAACATGACTATCCGGCTGCACGTCTGGCCGAAACCGGGAAAGTCGAGAAAAAAGGTTACCGTAAACAGGGAATCATTTTCTGCCGCAGTCTGCGAAGAAGGCTGCCGCTGAAGCTTCAGCCAGACATCCAATTCAGTCTCACCGACCAGAAAAGGAACAATGAATACCAAGCCACCGTCCTGTCGAAGGCCGGGATTATTATACAACTGATTCAATTCCACCAGCGACAGCAGCTCCTGAAGAACGGTCTGCAGCTGCCCAAGTTTATCTCCCGCTGGCTGGGTTGCAGCCCAGGCAATGGCCTGCAACAAAGCCACCTTCAGGTTATGACCGGACAATCCTTTAAGCATCGCTGAAACAAGCTGGCGGGAATCGCCGGTGGTTGCCAGCCGCGCCTCGAGCAATAATCCCATATGTTCCAACAGCGACGGCAGCATCCCTTCCTGACCAACAAAAAAATCTGTACCGGAAAACAGCTGCAGCACCTGCTCCAATCCCGACAACATCGGACTGGAAAACTGCGGCAAAAGGTGCTGTAGCTCTGCCAGCCGGGAAGCAAATGCATTGGGCTGGCTCATGATCCAGGATGCCGCTTCACGCAGGGAAGGAAATAGATCGGTGCTCCCTTCAGACAGCAGGCGCAGAGTGATGGCCGGTGAGATGCCGATCACCTGGGCTCGGTGGACGCTGCCGACCGGCAAAGAATCCCTGCTTTGAGCAACCAGTTGCTGACCATCAAGATCAACCAGGAACTTGCCGCCGCCAAGCAGCTCAACCACCTTCACCTCCACCTGTTTCCCCAGCAGTTGATGCAGGAATTCACGGCTGAACACCGGCGTTTCCCGGTTGATCTGCAGGGTGGATAACAGCGGGGGCGGCAGAGCCCCATTCACATTAAGAGCAGACATTCGTCCATCTCCCCGAGTTCCATACCAATAACCAGGCAATACAAAAGAGGTTAGCCGCTTTTCCAAAAAACCGGAGAATCTCCAGTTTCACGGCTCATGACAGCCGACGCAGCCCTCCTGGATAGCGTTTAGCCAGATCAACATACAGATCTTTGCCGTATTCCCAGAATGTTCGATGGCGTTCTTCAACCGGTCCGAGAACGCGGGCCGGGTTGCCGGCCACGATAGTATGAGCAGGAATGGTTTTGCCGTTGGGAACCACGGCGCCTTCGGCAACAATTGCTCCGGCCTGCACCGTTACCTGAAACGACAGGATCGCACCAATACCAATCACCGCTCCTGTACCGATAAAGGGACAGTGAATTTTGGCCCCGTGGCCGATGGTTACCCGCCGCTCCAAAAGGCAGGTGGCTCCGGGATTGATATGAATAATGGCACCCTCTTCAACCGCCGTCTGCTCTTCAACCACGATGGTACCATAATCGGCCCGCAATATAACCCCATGCCCGATATAGACCTGGGGCGCAATCCGCACATCGCCAATGACAATGGCTGTTTCACTGACGTAGGCATCAGCGGCAATAACGGGACAACGTCCTTCAAATTCATAAATCGGCATACCCGACTCCCTTCTTTAACCTTCCCCAAAGATACCCTGATCTACCTGAAAATTTCCACAATCCTTTTAAAGTCATCGTCGTTGCTGGACCGGTGGATCACCGGCACTCGGCATAAACAGAGACAAACTGCATGCAGCAGCCGCATTTCCGGTTGCAAGATGGCATTGTTCCTGCTAGAGAATATACTGTCTTGCAACCTCCTGCCGCCGTGAGTTTGCTGCCATGCTTGAAATGCTTAACAACCGTGTCAATACCATCATTCCGGAAGTCATCTCCTGGCGCCGTCATTTTCATCGCCAGCCGGAACTCTCCGGCCGGGAAGAACACACCGCAGCGTTCATAGCTGAAGTCCTGCAAAAAAACGGCATCAGACACCAGACCGGTGTCGGCGGCCACGGGATTGTTGCCTGGCTGGACAACGGCTCGCGGGATATACCATCGATTGCCTTTCGGGCTGACATGGATGCCTTGCCGATGCAGGATGCCAAAACCTGCGACTATGCCTCATCCGCCCCCGGAATTATGCATGCCTGCGGCCATGATGGTCACACCGCCGTGCTGCTGGGTATGGCAGTAGCCCTGGCACCAATCGCGTCTCAATTACCCCGTCCACTGATCCTGCTTTTTCAGCCGGCGGAAGAAACCGGCCAGGGAGCCCTGGCGATGCTGGCGGAACAGGTTTTTGCCTCTCCCCCGGTGGCACTGTTCGGTTTTCATTTTTTCCCCCACCTGGAAACCGGCAGCATTGCCATCAACCAGGGAACCCTGATGGCGGCCACCGACCATTTTTCCCTGCAGATAAGCGGTACTTCAGCCCATGCCTGCTACCCGGAAAAAGCCGTTGATGCCATCCAGATTGCCGCTCATTTAATTGCCGCAACCAATTATCTGATGGCTAAAGGAAGGGATCAGATTGAACCAGCCCTGATCTCCATCGGCACTATCCAGGGCGGAACGGCAGCCAACATTATTGCCGACCAGGTTACTCTTACCGGCACCATCAGGACGCTTTCACTTGACCAGCGGCAAACAGTGGTGGAGAAATTCAGCACATTAATGGGCACCGTGGCTGCCGCTTACGGCGGTACGGCAGCATTGAACATCAGCCAGGTAGCACCGGCGCTGACCAACAACAAGGATCTATGCACCTTTGTCACCCGGCTGATCCCCAAGGTCCCGGAAATAAAGCACTGCGATCTTTTTCCAAAGCCGGTACTGGGCGGTGAAGATTTTGCCTATTTTTCGCAGTTGGTTCCCAGTTGCTACCTGAAAATCGGCTGCGGCAATGAAGCCAAGGGCATCATGTCACCTCTGCACAGCAACCTTTTTGACCTCGACGAAAGCTCTTTGGAACTCGCCCTGAAGCTGCTGGCAACCATTGCTTCTCAGGCTCAGGACATCTCTTCCTCAACCAAATAATCTCCCGGATTAATCTCCTCCGTAAAGAGAATATGATAAACCTTTTCAGCCCCGTGGGTCTCTACCAACCGCTCCACCAGCCCCGGACGGCTCATGACTTTGGAAATTTCCGCCAGAACCCGCAAATGATCGCGGAAACACCCCTCGGGAATCAACATGAGAATAATAATCTTTGATTTTTCGCCATCCAGGGACTGAAAATCAACTCCCGCAGGTTTGATCCCCAGCACCCCCATAATCGATCGCCCTTTACTAATCGTCCCGTGGGGAATGGCAATCCCCTTGCCAATCCCGGTACTTAATGATTTTTCCCGCTCAATTACTGAAGCCAGCAGGACATGGCGCTGCTCGGTGTGCAGGCTATGGATCTCCATGGCATAATCAACCAGTTCTTCAATAACCGCCCATTTATCAACCGCCGCCAGCGGCGTCACAATCCCCCGTCGGGGAACGATGCCGAACAACCGCCGGCCTTCCTGGCCAGCCTCACCGGTATGGCTCAACACCTGCTTGACAATCACCGGACCTGACAGTTCACTGATGACAATGGAGGCCAGAACGATTGCCGTAATGGAGGATTCATACATATGAAACAGCTGGTTATCCTGCATCGCCACCACCAGACCGATGGCAACGCCGGCCTGCGGCACCAGACAAAACCCGAGATTATTACGCACCAATGGAACCGTATTGGTCAACCAGCCGCCGAACCAGGCACCTGCAAGTTTGCCGCCATAACGGGTCAGAATATAGACAACCCCAACCACGCCCAAACCAGGCAACAGCGAAATATCAAGGTGTGTACCGGCAAGAGTAAAAAAGGAGAGATAAATAAGTGGTTCCAAATCTTCAAGGGCGTTGAGAATTTCCCGCCGCTGCGGAGACAGGTTGCTGATGAGAAAACCAACAGTCATGTTCGGCAGCAGGGGAGAAATATTCAACCAGGAAGAGATGCCGGTGGTAAAAAAAACCGCCAACGCACTACAGGTAACGAAATGATATTTTTCCCGCAAACCCTTTGACAACAGCAGCAGGATTGCACTGACTCCGGCACCAAGCAGGAGGGACAGGCCAATCACCCGACAGGTGCCCGTAAGCAGTGGCAAAGAAATACCGTGACCGGTGAGCAGTTCCCCTTCAACCAGGAAGGAAACCACCACAAACAGGGTGATGGCCAACACGTTATCAAGGGCAACAACAGAGATCAGGGTTTTTACCAGGGGCCCCCTGGCTTCGGTTTCCTTAACCACCGCCAAAGTTGCTGCCGGCGCTGTGGAGACGGCAATCGTAGCCAGCAGCAAGGCTGGAATCCAACTTTCAAGGAGGAGACAGGCGGCCAGAAATACAGCAGCAAACGCCCCGGCCACTTGAAACAGGGTAATAACCAGCAGCCGAAATTTGTGGCCGGCCATCCGGTTAATCCGCAAATGGGAGGCGATGCTGACCGCAATCAGGCTGAGGGCAATTTCAGAAATGGGTTGCAGAGTCTGATAAACAATATCATGGCTGAGGATATTCAGCAGATGAGGGCCGATCGCCACCCCAATAACAATATTGCCGGTTACCGATGGCAGGCGCAGCCGCCGAGCTGCCATGCCACCAAATAAACCGGCCGCTACCAGAATACTGACCGCAAGAATGGTATTCATCTCTTCATCCAGGGAACATCCTTATGGTCGTCCGGATTGGGCTTGGAGCTGCAAAAAGCTCAGGGGATGACATGCCGCCCATTCTCGCTAACTCTTGTTTGGCGCTCGGCGCCAAAAATCACAAACCGCACCGTGGCAGATTGACAGTCCGGAAAGCACTCGGTAAAAGTGGAACGAACCGGCTGGCGGCCCGTTTCATGGTCACGTTAGATGACCGGGATCAGGCAGCCCGCTGGTTTTCCGGCCCAGGTTTATCTCAGCATCGGACGGCCTGATATACAGTGGCGTAACAGGACTCGCCTGCCCTGGCTTGCAAACCGGTGATTCAGTCAGTGCTTCGGCAACCAGGCGACTGACCAGGGCAAGATTGACAATCCCTAGAGGCAGGCCGATACAGTTGAGCCGTACTCCGGCCGCCGATTCCATGGCCGCCCGGTAGACATCCGCTCCCGGACCAACGATCAAAGTCTTTTCAACATCCACCAGTTGAATAATCCGTTCAGGGTTATCAACACCATAGGCTCGAACCCGGCGTCTTTCTCCGATCTCGTCAACCGCATAGAGAGACCAGTACAACTGCCCCCGACGGGCGTCAACAACCGGACAGACAAAACCTCGGCAAATGGAGAACTGCAGGGCCAACAGATCAAGATTAACAAAGGAATGAAGGGGCAGATGAAGGGCCGCAGCCAAGCCACTCATGGCTGCAATGCCAATGCGCAAACCGCTGAACGAACCGGGTCCTCGGCAAACCAACAGAAGGTCAAGATCTTTTTTATCAAGCTCCGCCGCTGCCAGTGTTTGTTCAATGGCCACCATCAACCGATCGGAGTGGGTGCTGCGAACAGACTGCACCAACTGGGCACGTACGGCATGATCCTGGAGTACGGCTACCGAAGCAAAAAAGGTACTGGTATCAACGGCAAGAGCGATCATCCCTACTCGGTGAAAATCCTGGCTAAATCATTGTAAAATACATAAATCATCAGAGAGATAAGGATAAACATGCCGACCTGTTGGGCAATTTCCATCTTTCTCATACTTACCGGCTTACCCACAATGATCTCAATAAGAATAAAAACAATGTGGCCGCCATCCAGAATGGGAATGGGAAACAGGTTGAGAATTCCCAGATTAACACTGATAATCCCCATAAAATAAATCAGGTTCAACAGGCCGGCTTTGGCCTGCTGACCGGCCATCTGGGCAATGAGAATAGGGCCGCCGAGGGTTTTGGCCGGGATAACCCGTTCAATGAGCTTGATGAAGCCAACAATAGTCAGTTTGATAATATTCCAGGTTTCCACTACCCCTTGAACCAAAGCCTGACCCGGAGGATAACGAAGAATATCGGTTTCACCGGCGGCCGTAATCCCGACAACGTAGGTGACCACCAGCTCACCAAAGACATTCTCACTTTCAATTTTTTTTGGCGGCACTTCAAAAGTCTCGACAACACTGTCCCGTTCAACGGTCAGCGATATGGTCATTCCCTGGCTTTTTTTGATCCGATTCGACAGCGCATCCCAGCTATCCACCGGCTGCCCGTTCACAGCAAGCACTTTATCGCCGGCCTGAATACCGGCCGTAAAAGCCGGAAAGTCAGGATTTACTTCACCAATTCTCGTGTTGAGGGACGGCACTCCATAGAGGTAGACCAGGCTGAAAATCATGGCTGCAAAAAGAATATTGGTAAACGGGCCGGCAAAGACGATAGCCAGCCGCTGGAGGGGCGTTTTTGCCGCGTAGGAAAACGGCTCATCGGCCGCCGAGACATCCTGATCCTCGCTCTCCTTACCTTCCCCCAGCATCTTGACATAACCACCCAGAGGCACAGCAGACAGCAGGTATTCAGTCTCCCCCTTTTTAAAGCCAAACACTTTCGGGCCAAAACCGAGGGAAAAAATCAGCACCCTCACCCCGCAGAGCTTGGCCACCAGAAAGTGGCCCAGTTCATGGACAAAAATAAGCGTACCGAGAACAACAATTGTTGAGATGACACTAGACATGAAACCTATCCGTTATCTGCGCTGAAAAGTCCTGTTAACTTGGGAGGTTGCTGGCATCTACCCACACAGCTCTGCCGGAGGACAGGCTGACCATTGATCCATCAGGACATTACCGGTTTTCACCAAGGAAACCCTGTTAAGGGGTCATGGAAATTCTTACCTGCCGATCAAAATCGAGCACTTGGTCAACCGTGGAAAAGTTTTGGTGGGCCACCGAAGACAGCACTGACTCGACCACTTCGGTAATCTCCAAAAAATTCAGTTGTCCTTCAATAAATCTTGCAACTGCTACTTCATTCGCGGCGTTGAGGGCCGCCGTGCCACTGTCACCCAGGGCCAGCGCCTGATGAGCCAGCCGGAGAGCGGGAAAGCGGTCCCCGTCAACCGGATAGAAGTCAAGCCGCCTCTCCCGTGCCAGATTCAAAACCGGCAAATCCAGCTCCAGCCGCCGGGGATAATTCAGCGCATAAGCAATGGGCAGCCGCATATCGGGAAGCGCCAGATGGGCAATCACCGAACCATCACAAAACTCCACCAGCGAATGGACAATGCTCTGGGGATGGATGATCGCTTCTATCTTCTCAGGCTCTTCCTCAAAAAGCCAGCGGGCCTCGATAATTTCAAGGGCCTTGTTCATCAGCGTTGCGGAATCAATACTGATTTTTGGCCCCATCTGCCATCGGGGATGTTTTACTGCCTGCTCAGGAGACACATGGACAAGCTCCTCTTTAGGCATCTGATAAAAGGGGCCGCCGGAAGCAGTCAGCGTCAGTTTACGAAGCGACTCCCGTTGTTCCCCCTGCAAGGACTGCCAGATGGCTGAATGCTCGCTATCCAACGGCAAAATTCTTGCTCCCTGACGCCGGGCGGTTTCATTCAGCAAGCGGCCGGCCATAACCATTGACTCCTTATTCGCCAGAGCCACATCCTTGCCGGCCAGCAACGCTTCATAGGTCGGTCGCAAACCGATTGCCCCGACCATGGCTGACACCACCAGATCAGCAGCTGGAAGCGTTGCAACTTGCACCAGTCCTGCGTCACCCCAGACGATTTCCGGTGCATAGCTGATGATTTGAAGCCGTCTTCCCAGCTGATCCGCCAGTTCCGCCGTGGCCACCGAAACGATCTCCGGCCGCACCATCTGCACCTGTTCAACCAGGATGTCAAGGTTTCTGCCAGCCGCCAAACCGGCTACCGAAAAACGTTGGGGAAAACGCCGCACCAGATCCAGGGTATTGGTGCCGATGGAGCCGGTTGAGCCAAGGACAACCAGCTTTTTCATCTCATCAGCACCAGAGCACCATAGTAAATCACCGGTGCAGCGAACAAGACACTGTCAACCCGGTCCAGCAGACCACCATGGCCGGGAATCAACTTCCCTGAATCCTTGATACCGGCCAACCGTTTCAGATAGGACTCAAAAAGATCGCCCAGTTGCCCGGCAAGATTAGCAATAATGCCAAGGATCACCAGACCATACCATGACAGTGGCACCAGACCGGCCATCGCCAGCAGAAGAGAAAACAGTCCGGCCCCGGCAATACCCCCCAGACATCCTTCAATGGATTTATTGGGGCTGATCTGCGGCGCCAGCTTATGACGACCCCAGGCTGTGCCGGTATAATAGGAAAACGCGTCTCCTCCCCAGGTAGCCAGAAAAACCATGGCCACCAGCGCCCGCCCACCGGCAAGATCCCAGAGCAGCAGAAGGTGGCTGAACAAGAAAGGCAGATAGAAAAAAAGGAGAAGCTGGCTGCCCAGGGATGCCAGTGCCGGTTTTCCCATCTCCTGTCGAAACATTTGAGCGACGGCAGCAAGAAAAACCAGCAGGAGAAAGCCGGCAAGGAGCCCCGGATCGCCCCAGCAGGCAGCTGCCGCCATGGCGACCGCACCAGTGCCGGCAGTCCATCGGCTCCACCGCTCCTGATCACGGCAGAGCAAGTCCCAACCTTCCTGAAAAGCAATCATAAGTGCAACAATGCAGAGGAGAAAAAACAGCCATTTGGGTGCCAGGGCCAGAATCACGATGAAAAGTGGCACAAAAACCAGACCGCTGTATACCCGTGAGGTGCAGATATATCGTTTCCAGAATGGGGTCATGATGATAACTGTTCGCTGATCATGCCAAAACGCCGTTCTCGCTGTTGAAAATCACGCATGATAGAGAGCAGTTCCTCTTCGCTGAAATCTGGCCACAGAGTTTCGCTGAAGTAGAGTTCAGCATATGCCGCCTGCCAGAGAAGAAAATTACTCAAACGATATTCTCCCCCCGTCCGCAACATCAGATCCGGATCCGGCAGCCCGGCAGTATCAAGAAAGCCGGCAAACGTGGCGGGATCAAGATTTGCAAGCGTAATCTTTTGCTCCTCAACGGCCTGCAAACATCGCTGGACAGCAACAATAATTTCATCTCTTGACCCGTAGCTGAGCGCCAGGGTTAACGTCATGCCGGTGCAGGAAGACGTCCTGGCAATGGCAGACTGCAGATCATCCTGGACCCCTTGGCTAAGCCGGTCCGTACGCCCAATAGTCCGCAGGCGGATATTATTTTTAAGCAACCGGGGCAGTTCACGGCGCAGGAAGCGCTGCAGCAGTTTCATCAATGCCTGCACTTCAAGCGCTGGCCGCTGCCAATTTTCAGAAGAGAACGCGTAGAGAGTAAGTGCCTCAATCCGATGCTCCGCACAACATTCGACGGTCCGCTCCACCGCTTTAATCCCGGCCTCATGACCTTTGATCCGCGGCAGCAGACGTTTCTTCGCCCAGCGGCCATTGCCATCCATAATGATCGCCACATGACGGGGCTGTCGTTCCGGATCAAGCGTGTCCATGGTTCGATTCATCCCACCCTATTGTCCTTCAGGGAAAAGTTCATCACGACCAATGGCCCGAGCCAGTCCCGCCAGGGCACTATGATACTCATAACGAGATTTATAGTAATCAAACTGAACCCGGGCAAGCAGGGTGAGGGCATCCAGAACCTCAGTGGAAGTACTCAATTGGTTTTTATAGCGCAGATCGGTTATGCGATAGTTTTCCTGCCCCTGTGCCAGTCGCACCCGAGTGGTCTCAATATTTGAAAAGGAAAAGTTAACCTGGAGAAAATTTTCTTTCACTTCCAAACCGATATCATCCATAACCTGGGTAAACGCCAGGCGCGTTTCCTCCTGGTATGTCTGGGCTTGTTTGACCTGACTGTGACGCTTTTGCCAATCCCACACATCCCAGGTGGCCGCCACCATGAGAGATGTTTCATAGGGATTCTGAATACCGTTACCGGAGACATCCGGCGAATCACCAATCCGCTCATGCTGAGCGGTAAAGGTAAGCTGAGGAAAATAAGCGCTACGGGCAGCGACAATCTGCTGTGCTGCCATATTCAACTGATAATTGGCAACCCGAAGCTCCGGCCGCTCGGCAAACGCAGCCTCGGTTACTGCAGCCAGATCAAGGGTAACCGGACTGACATCCACCACATCCTCCACGTCGTACCGCCAATCCCTGGGCCTCTGCATCAAAACCGCCAAGCGGGCCATAATCAGCGCTTCCTCTTTAACTGCCAATCGGTATCCCTGTTCCCCGTTGGCCAGTTCGACCTCCGACTGCAACAGATCATTGCGGGGTATCAGTCCTTGTTCATAAAAATGGCGGGCATCACGAAGGTGAGACGCCAAGCCGGTCACCACCTCCGCTGCGACGCCAACCATTTTCCGTGCCAGCAGCAGGGAAAAATACGCCGACTTCACCTGATAGACCAGCTCGATCCGGGCAAGCTGCTCTCTGGTTTGGGCCTCCTGCAAGCCGATGGTTGCCAGTTTATACGCCGATATCAGAGAAAAACCCGTAAACAGGGGCTGGCTGAGGGTAACATCGAAGGCATAATTATCCTTGCGGTTCAAAGGCACCGCAACACCGCCGATATTCGTACTCCGGACATCTTCCAGCCAGGTGAACGAATAACCGGCTCTAACTTTCGGTAGCAGATCTGCCCGGGCGGCAGCCTGCTCACAGGCCGCCTGCTGGGCCTGGTGGCCAGCCTGCAGCACCAGCGGATTATGCTCCAAGGCCTGAGCCAGGGCATCAGCCAAGGTAACCGTCGGCAGGCTTTCGGCCTCTGCCGGCTGGCCGGCACACACTGCCAGCAGCATAACAACCGACAGCAGAACCATCAATCTCCGAAAAACTGTCTTCATCCTGATCGGCAAACCTTTACTTTCCCGGCCAGTACCGGTTGTCCGCCACCCAGAAGCCGGTTGCTAGTCAGTAAAAAAATGTAACGGTCGGGGGAGGAACCATCCTTGCCACCCGACATCTTCAACCCTGGGGGAAACCCGGGAAGGAAACGGCCTAGAGCACCGTTGCCAGACAACAAAATAGACCGCGTTGCAACGGAACACCAGTTGCATACCGTGGTTCACAAAATAGTGTCAAGAAAAACTTGAACTTCCGGCAGATTCCCGCTAAGGGGAACCAATGTTTAGCAACCAGCCGCTCATTCTTGCCCCCATGGCGGGGATCACCGACAGCCCTTTCCGGCAACTGACAAAACAGTTTGGCGCCGATCTGGTGGTAACTGAAATGATCAGCGCTAAAGGTCTGCTGCAAGGGGACCGGAAGACCGCCACCTTGCTGAACTTCTGCCCTCAGGAACAGCCCCTTATCGCCCAGCTGTTCGGACGGGATCCGGAAATCCTGCGTGCTGCCGCCCAGCAGGCAATCGACCAAGGTGCGACATATGTTGATATCAACATGGGTTGCCCGGTAAAAAAGGTCATAAAGACCGGCGCCGGTGCAGCTCTACTGCAAGATTTGCAGCAGGTAAAAAAGATTCTCGCAGCCTTGTCCCGCCCCCCGGCAATTCCCTATACCATTAAAATCCGTTCAGGCTGGGACCAGCAAACCTTGATCGCCGATAAAGTTATTGATCTGGCAGCCACGTTTGCAGCCCTGGCGGTGTTCTGTCATCCACGAACCGCAGCAATGATGTTCAGTGGCATGGCTGACTGGGATTACCTCGAAGCCATTGCCGGCAAGGCGCCGCTGCCGGTCATCGGTTCTGGCGATATCATAACAGTGGAAGCTGCCCGCAAGGCATTGGCACGGCAGGGCATTAACGGCCTGATGCTTGGACGCGGCACCTTGGGACGCCCCTGGTTTTTTCAGGAGATCAGGGATTTTCTGATTTCTGGTTCTGTCACCACCATTCCATGGGCAAAAAAGCTGGAAACTATTCGCCAGCATGGTCTTTTGTTGCGACAAGAGAAGGGAGAAAAAACCGGTTTTCTGCTATTTCGCAAACATCTCGCCTGGTACAGCCGGGGCCTGCCGGGAGCCGCGGCCTTTCGCCGCCAGCTTTTCACCACCACTGACCAGAAGGAGCTCGATCCTTTACTGCAGATCTTCTTCAGCGACCATCATTATCAGCGGTGAGGGAACCCTTTCCTGGCCGAGAGAGCACTCTGCCGCGCAGTTGACCACAAGCAGCGGTAATATCCGCCCCCTTACTCTTGCGGACGATAGTGGTCATACCATTCTGCAGAAGAATAGCCTGAAAAGCGGCAACCTGCTCATCGGACGGCCGTTTGAATGGCAGGTCCGGATGTTCGTTAAAAGGAATCAGGTTCACCTTGCTTTTCAGCGGAGCAAGCAACTGCACCAGACGGCGAGCATTGGCAGGCGAATCATTGATCCCCTGCAGGAGAATATACTCATAGGTAATCCTGCTCCGGTTTTTTAAAGGATACCGACCGCAGGCAGCCAGCAAATCCCTTAAAGGATAACGTCGATTCACCGGCATGATCTGGCTGCGCACTTCATCGGTGGTGGCATTGAGTGAAATTGCCAGACAGACTTCCACCTCCCTTCCAAGCCTTTCAATTTCCGGCACCAGGCCGCAGGTTGAAAGGGTGATCCGCCGGGATGAAAACTGCAGCCCGTCATCATATTTCAATATCTCTACCGCGGAAGTTACCGCAGTGATGTTGTCCAGTGGCTCCCCCATCCCCATAAAGACAAGGTTGGATATACGCCTCTGATCCTGAACAGCTACATTTTGGGTCTGAACCACTTGATCAACAATTTCGGCAACCGTGAGATTTCTGACAAAACCCTGTTGTCCAGTCACACAAAAACGGCAGCCCTGGCGGCAACCAACCTGGGTGGAAAGACATAACGTCAAGCGCTCCTTCTCGGGAATCAATACCGCTTCAACAGCATTGCCATCTGCCAGTTGGAAAAGAAATTTTTCCGTACCATCGGCGGCTTTTTCACGGGCCACACAGCTGAGTGAAACGATGCATGCCCGGTCCCGCAGCTGCGCACGAAAGGCGCGCGACAAATTGCTCATGGCATCAATATCGTCCACCCGTTGGAGATAAAGCCAACGGATAATCTGATCTGCCCGATACCGCTCTTTGCCCAAACCCACCAGAAGCTCAGCCAGCTGCTCTCTGGTCAGCCCCTTCAAGTTCAACTTCTGCTTGTCAACCATCATCACCATACAAAAAAGGATATTAAAAAAAGAGTATCTTTTTACATAAATTGGTCAAAAAAATTCTTTTTTTTCACTAAATGGGAGAAGGACTCCCACATCACGGGCAAAACCGCAGCTCAAAAGCAACAGGAATATCTTACCCCACCACCAGAAAAACATTGATATTCCAGATAGTTAGAAAACCATGGCAAAGAAAGATGAAAAAACCACCCTTAAGGCATCTATTTTGCAAATTCATACCCCTACAGAACAGGGTTGGGCAGTTTTTTCCCCACTTTCAGCAGTTGATACACGGGCAACAGCTGCAAAAAGCGTTGGAAATCGGATGGTACCGTAACGGCTCCGTATTCTCCTGGAGAGTGAGACGTACGCCTCCGTAACAAAGGTTGCAGCTTGACCAAGAAGATGGAGTTGTTGCGGAGGCAGTAGCAGATAACATCGGCCTAAAGCAGCCTGCCTAGCACCGTCATCGTCATAACAGGGACAATTTAATGACAACAACATTTTTTTCTGAAGCGGAAATGGCATCATGCGCTCTGGATATCTCCCCCGATCTCACCAGTGAAACTTTACAGAAGAACACCAAAAGTGTCAATCTTCTCCTCAAAGCACCGATCTACTTTGCCACATCCTATGATAAAAATTTAACCATTGAAATGTTTGTCTCATTTGCCCGCAAGATCATTCCTTATAAAAAAATAGCCTTCTGCATGTGGGATGAACCAACGAACAGTATGAATCTGGTTTTTCAGCGCGGTTTTACCGACCCCCAAGTCAATCTTTTAAAAACCCACGCCCCGTTTAGCACCTGGGTCCATACATTTGAAAAGCCGCTGCTGATTAGAGAAATTGATGTTCAGCGACAAGACATCTTCCAAACCCTGGGATTTGCCGAAGCCTTGATCATTCCCGTTTCCTGGGAAGGCAAAATAAGGGGGGGCTGGCAATTGTTTGCCCCCAAGCCCAACACCTTTTCCCTCAATGACATCCAGCTCTTCTGGATTTTAACCATGCAATGCGAGTTGATCTTCCAGAATCTGACCAAACGAGAACAAATACAAAAGCTGGCCATCGTTGATTCGCTCACCGGCCTCTATAACCGCCGGTTCTTTGACAGCCAGCTGAAAAAAGAGATCGACCGTTCCCAGCGGAACAACGCCCCCTTATCCCTGCTGATGATTGATATTGATGATTTCAAACATTTCAATGACCAGTACAGCCACCAAGCGGGGGATTACGTTCTCAGGGAAATAGGTTCCATCTTGCCGGGCAATGCACGTACAGTCGACACCATCTGCCGCTATGGCGGCGAGGAATTCAGCATCATTCTGCCAAGCACAGATCCGGTGGGGGCTTTTCTGATCAGCGAACGATTGAGGAAAGCGGCGGAAAGCCACTCGTATCTGATTGAACACAATAAATATGTCCACCTGACGTTGAGTATCGGCATCGCCTGCTACCCGCAAATGGCAACAACAGACAGCGACTTAGTAAGGAAAGCCGATAACGCCCTCTACGAAGCAAAACGCCTGGGCAAGAATCGCTCGATCATCTTCTCCCCCCAGATCACCACAACAAAACAGCTCGATGACAGCAAACAGGGAATCAGCATCGGCACCGTTGATTTTTTTATGGAAGGCATCCGCTCACTGACCGATGTCAGTCGGCTGTTGACCTCCCTGATGCACATCATTTTTCCGAAGCTGGGGAAAATGGAAAGTCTCTACCTTGAAATCGACCGTAAAGACAGACATGCTTTTCTGGTCTCCGAATCGTGCCAGACCAACACCATGCTTTCTGAACCATACAAAAAAATCCCCCTTGCCACCCCGCTCCAGGGAGCGTCAACCGGCTGGGATACGTCAAAAGCATTGACACTGGAGGAAAAGCAGCAGCTCAGGAGCTTTCTTCCCGACAGCGCCTGCTACTCCTGGGAGAAAAGCATCTATCGTCATTGCCACCGGTTGAGCGCCAACCGCCAAGGCAGCCTATTCATCTTCCTTGATGAGGAGCACCATGAACAGCAGCTATCCGATGCATACACCAACGACGGGTTCCGCTTTAACGAGATGATCTCCCTCATCTCTGAAGGCATCACCATGCATCAGCAACAACGGTCCTTCTGCCGTTTGGCAGCCCACAAGTTGATCGCTCTTTCGGAAACGGCACTACCCTATTTCAAGCACCACAGCTCCCAGGTTTCCCGGTTACTGACCGATTTTGCCGAAGCTCTGGACCTCTCTGAAGATATGGCCAATACCCTGACTGATACGGCATATTTTTATGACCTTGGGTTAATAAGTATCAGCCATGATATTTTGCTCAAAGATGCACCGCTCAACGCCAGAGAGCGAAAGATATGTGAGCAGCATCCCCTGCTCAGCTGGGAAATTGCTAAATTTTCACCCAAGGCCGTCGATCCGGATAAAAATGCCATCCTTCACCACCATGAATGTTTTGACGGCTCCGGCTACCCTGATCATCTTTCCGGCAGTGACATCCCCCTGACTGCCCGCATCCTGGCACTGGCCGACACCTATGCCGCCATGACCTCCAGCAGGCCCTACCGGTCGGCGATGACTGCCAATCAGGCGCTTAAAGAAATAAGCAGTTTGGCGGGCAGTCGCTTTGATCCCGTCCTGACCCAAGAATTCTGCAGCCTGATAAAAGCCGGACACGCATAAATACCAAAGATGGTAGGATAGTGAAGAAGATGGCGTTGCCGCCAATCCATCAAACATGGCTGGCTTGCCTGAGTACGGGGAGGGAGAAGAGAGAAAACTAGCGGCAGAAAATGAATCGTGGACGTTTTTCAGCAGTTGCTTGCTGAGATCAACTATTTATTTTTAATCCATCGAGGATTGGAAAGATTATACTGCTTAACCTTGTAATTCATGACCCGCTTGCTGATTCCCAGCATTTTGGCCGCATCTTTCTGAATCCAGTTGCACATCTTCAGGGTTTCCACCACCAGAGCCTCTTCCATCTCCTTGAGTTGAATCCCTTCCGGCGGCATTTTCAAAGGCAGTGACTCTGAGGTTCTGGGCTCCATATCCTCCATAAAAAACAGGTCCTCCTGCTTGATCTCCGTTCCCTCGCACATCAAAACAGCCCGTTCAATACAATTTTCCAACTCCCGGACATTGCCGGGCCACTGATAACGCTGGAGAAGAGAAACTGCCCCTGGAGAAATCCCCCGGACATGTTTTTTAAGATCGCCGGAAAACTTTTTAAGAAAAAAGCTGGCCAGCAGCGGAATGTCATCTTTCCGCTCACGCAGGGAAGGAATCCTGATAGTAATGACATTCAGACGGAAAAAAAGATCTTCGCGAAACTGCTTATCCTGAACCGCCTGCGAAAGGTCTTTGTTGGTGGCTGAAAGGATGCGGACATCAACTTTAATGGTCCGATTTCCGCCAAGACGTTCAAATTCCTTCTCCTGAATAACCCGCAGAACCTTGGCTTGGGTGCTCAGGGTCATATCGCCGATCTCATCGAGGAACAAGGTTCCCCGATGGGCCTGTTCAAAACGGCCGATCCGCTGTTTCATCGCCCCCGTATAGGCTCCTTTTTCATGACCAAACAACTCGCTTTCAAGCAGGTTTTCATGCAAGGCGGCACAGTTTACCTTGACAAAACCGGATGACGAACGCTGGCTGGAATAGTGAACCGCCCCGGCCACCAGCTCTTTGCCAGTGCCGGTTTCCCCGGTAATTAAAACGCTGGCGTTACTCCGCGACACCTTCTTCAAGGTGGCAAAGACTTTTTTAACGCTGGCACTTTGACCAATAAAGTTATCAAAGTTATAGATAACATTGCGCTCACCCCGAAGATAGGTAAGCTCATGCTCATAGTCACGAACCCGCAGGCCATTGACAACCCGCAGCTGCATCTCCTCAATGGAAAATGGTTTCTGAAGGTAGTCAAAGGCACCAAGCTTCATCGCCTCAACCGCACTTTCCACCGTCCCGTAACCGGTCATAATAATCACCACGGTGGTTGCATTGAGCTTCTTAGCCTCCTTAAGGACATCAAGGCCACCAACCTTTGGCATCTTGATGTCGGTAATCACCACGTCGTAGTTGGTTTTCACCAGGCAATCGACTGCCTGCATACCATCTTCGGCCTGGTCCACCAGAAAACCATCGGCATGAAACACCGCCGCCAGGCTCTCGCGCAAAGAACTATTGTCATCAACAACTAAAATACTGCCTCGGCCGCTGCCAGACATGGGACCCACCGCCAGTGAAAGCTCTGTATAAGTAACCCTACCCCCCGATCTGCACAGGCAGACCAGAGCCGCCAACTATAGGCTAATTGGCAAAGAGCATAGCACAGGATTTCAAAATTGTAAAGGACACAGCCTATTCCCACTCAATGGTTCCAGGAGGCTTGGAAGAAATATCATACACCACCCGATTAACCCCGTGTACTTCATTGATAATCCGGTTGGAAATTTTTTCCAACAAATCGTGGGGGAGCCGGGCCCAATCAGCGGTCATACCATCAATGCTGGTTACCGCCCTGATGGCAATCACCTGCTCATAGGTCCGCTCATCACCCATCACCCCAACGGTTTTGACCGGCACCAGGACCGCAAAAGACTGCCAGACGTCGTTATAGAGACCGGCCTTGACAATTTCATCCAGGACAACGGCATCCGCTTCCCTGAGAATCGTCAGGCGCTCCGGTGTAACCGCACCGATAATCCGAATGGCCAGGCCGGGGCCGGGGAACGGCTGGCGATTGATCATCTTTACCGGCAAGCCCAACTCGCGGCCTACCTCCCGGCCCTCATCCTTGAACAGTTCCCGCAACGGCTCTATTAAAGCCATTTTCATCCGCTCAGGCAAGCCCCCCACATTATGGTGACTCTTAATCACCGCCGATGGGCCTTTAAAGGAGACACTCTCGATAACATCAGGATAAAGGGTTCCCTGAGCCAGAAAGCGGATCTCCCCCAATTTTGCCGCTTCATCTTCAAAAACCCGAATAAATTCATTGCCGATAATTTTCCGCTTCTCTTCCGGATCAGTCACCCCGGCCAACCTGTCCAAAAATTGTTCACTGGCATCCACATAGTGCAGGTTCAGCTTGAATTTGCCGCGGAACAACTCCTGGACCTCAGCAGCCTCATCCCGGCGCAAGACACCATTATTGACAAAAATACAGATTAACTGATCACCGATAGCCCGGTGGAGCAGGAGGGCCACCACCGATGAGTCAACCCCGCCGCTGAGCCCCAGGATAACCCGTTCTTTACCGACCCGCTGTCTGACCTCAGCAATACTGCTGTCAATAAACGATTGCATCGTCCACCAGCCATGGCAGCCGCAAATGGAAAAAACAAAATTATCCAGTATCTGTCTGCCATTGGGAGTGTGGATAACTTCAGGATGGAACTGTACCCCCCAGAGCCGCCGGCTCACGTTGGAAATAGCCGCAATTGGCGCATTGTTGGTTTCCCCGATGACCGTAAAGCCAGATGGCAGGCGACTTACCTTGTCTCCATGACTCATCCAGACCTGCTGCGGAAAAGCAAGACCTTCGAAAAGCAGGTCATGGGTTACCAGCCCCAATTCCGCTTTGCCATATTCACGCTGCTGGGTTTTTTCGACCAGGCCGCCAAGCTGGCTCACCATCTCCTGCATCCCGTAACAGATACCCAGAACCGGGATGCCAAGGGAAAGAAGTTCAGCCTCACTATGGGGAGCATCATCACCATAGGTGCTGGCCGGCCCACCAGAAAGGATAATCCCCTGGGGAGCAAAATCCTGCACCTGTTTCAAAGAAATATGGAAGGGATGAATTTCGCAGTATACCTTGCTTTCGCGAATCCTACGGGCAATAAGCTGGCTGTACTGGGAACCAAAGTCTAAAATAAGAATTTTCTCTGCATGAAGATCCGGCTGCATTGCACCACCTGTTGGGAGGGTTGTAAGCCACCCCGGGCTTCTGGAAAAATTATTTTTTCATATCTGGCATTCAGCTCTACGATACAAAACAAAAGGGCCGTAGACATTATGAGAGCAGTAAGCCGACGCTAGTATTCGCTGGGGGCACTGCTACGTTTCCTCTCACTCCAGACGGTAGTTGGGTGCCTCCTGGGTAATGATCACATCATGGACATGACTTTCCCGCAGACCGGCCTGGGTGATCCGGACCATCCTAGCATCACTTCTCAGCTGAGCTATGTCTCTGCAACCCACATAACCCATACCGGCCCGCAGGCCTCCCAAGAGCTGAAAAATACTTGATGAAAGGGGACCTTTATAGGGCACCCGGCCTTCAATCCCTTCGGGCACCAACTTTGAAGCATCCACATCCTCTTGGAAATAACGGTCTTTACTCCCCGACTTCATAGCCCCCAAAGACCCCATGCCCCGATACAATTTATAGCTCCGTCCCTGGTAGAGAATAGTATCCCCTGGACTTTCCTCCGTACCGGCAAAAAGAGAACCGATCATCACCGAATGGGCACCGGCCGCCATCGCCTTCACTATATCACCGGAAAACTTCACCCCCCCATCGGCAATCAGGGGAACCCCAAAGCGGTCAGCGGCAGTTCGACAATTGATCAGGGCACTTATCTGCGGCACACCGACACCGGCAACCACCCGGGTAGTACAGATGGAGCCGGGGCCGATACCAATTTTTATCGCATCAGCACCAGCTTTGATAAGCCTTTCCGTTGCTTCAGGGGTGGCCACATTACCGACAATCAACTGGCAGGGAAAATTCTTTTTGGTATCCTGAGCAGCTTCAATCACCCCCCTGCTATGGCCATGGGCGGTATCAATCACGATAACATCCGCACCGGCCGCCAGCAGGGCGGCAATCCGCTCCTCCCGGTCGCTGGAGATACCAACGGCCGCACCAACCCGGAGACGACCAAGATCATCTTTACAGGAATGGGGGTATTTTCTTGTCTTTTCAATATCCTTAATGGTGATCAAACCCTGCAAACGGCCCTTGTCGTCAACCACCAGCAGCTTTTCAATCCGGTTTTCATGGAGGAGCACCTTTGCCTCCTCCATGCTGGTACCAACCGGCACGGTCACCAGTCGATCCTTGGTCATCACATCCCTCAGGGGGCGCTCCATTCTGGTTTCAAACCGCAAATCACGGTTAGTAACAATGCCCACCAGCTGCTCACCATCAACAATGGGCACCCCGGAAATCCGGTACTTCTTCATAACGGCCAGCACTTCATGAACTTTCTGGTCGGGATGCATGGTTATGGGGTCGACAATCATCCCGCTTTCTGATTTTTTGACTTTGTCCACTTCCAGGGCCTGGGACTTGACCGACATATTTTTATGGATAATGCCAATACCACCTTCCCTGGCCATGCAGATGGCCGTTTCAGACTCGGTAACCGTGTCCATGGCCGCACTGAGCAAAGGAATATTGAGACGGATCTCCCTGGTAAGATGGGTACCGATATCCGTTTCATGGGGCAGAACCTCGGAAAAACGGGGCTGCAGCAGGACATCATCAAAGGTCAGTGAAAAAGGAATCTGACTTTCACTCATGGATATCTCCTTATACAATCAACATTCCATCAATAAAAACTTTTCCGCCATGGCAACCTCTTCCTTGCTGCCGATATAGACGGGACACCGCTGATCAAGATGTTCGGGAACCACATCGAGAATAGGCATAGACCCGGTGCTGGCTGCACCACCGGCCTGTTCAACGAGAAAGGCCATGGGATTGAGTTCAAAGGGAAGTCGAAGTTTCCCCTGCAGACTGCCGGTGGTTGCCGGGTACATGAAGATCCCCGAACCCTTTAACAGAACCTGATTAATGTCAGGAACAAAACCACCACTATAGCGCAGCTTGTAGCCGCTTTCCTCGAGATAGGCAACAAACTTCTGATGGCCGGGGATATAGTCCTTATGCAAGCCGCCCGGGCTGTAAAGTTTCCCTTTCGGTTTCAGGGAAATATTCTCTCGGGTCATGGTAAATTCACCCAAGCTGTTCAGGGTAAACTCATAGACCCCTTTGCCGGCCGAGTACACCAGGGTCGTTCTTGGTCCGTAAACAACATACATGGCACCGACCTGTTCGCGACCTGGCCGCAGGGGATCATCACCGGGGTAGATTGAAACAATCGTCCCGACTGCCAGATTCACATCGACCAGTGATGAACCATCCAAAGGATCATAACAAACAGAATACTGCCGTAATTTCCCCTGTCGCTCAAAAATGATAATTTCACTCTGCTCCTCGGAAACAATTTTACTGACTCTGCCCGTATGATCAAGGCGATCTTTGATAATTTCATCGGCAAGAACATCAAGGGCCAACTGTTCTTCCCCATAGAGGTTGCTGGTTCCCGCCAAGCCCAAATCACCGGTCCGCATGGCATGGTTAATATATTTCGAAGCCACCCCCACTTCATAGATGATACTTGCCAGGCCCATTTCCACCCCGCATCCCATCAGGTGGTTCCAAAGCCCCCTCTTTACATGTTTTCGATCACTCATGGTCACCATTTCCCTTTCTTTATGGGTAAAACATCCTGCCGACCGCCATCTTCAAACAGCTATCTGCACCAGCAGACTCACCTGCCACATCAGGGACGAAAAGCTGCCAGTTTGCTTTCATCGATATACGATTTAATCCCGGCAGCAATCCCTTCAGCCACTTTCTGTCGATAGGCATCTGAATTAAGCCTCTTTTCCTCAATTTTATTGGAAACAAATGAGGCTTCCACCAGGATACTGGGCATCTGAGCCCCAATCAAAACATAGAACGGAGCCTGTTTTACCCCCAGGTCATGCACATTCTGATATTTCCGCCGCAAGTGGTGCACCAGATTATCCTGGACCGTGCGGGCCAAGCGACTGGATTCATTTATTTTTGAGTTGCGCATCAGGTCATTGAGGATCAATTGCAGATCACTGATCTTCTTGGTGGATGTGGCATTCTCAAGGGCGGCCAGTTCCATCGCATCATTATCGGTGGCCAGGTTGAGAAAATAGGTTTCAACTCCTTGAGCTTTCCGGTTGCGGCTGGCATTGACATGGACCGAAACAAAAAGATCGGCTTTTTTGGTATTGGCGATCACCGTCCGCTCCTCCAGCGGCAGAAAACAGTCATGGTCACGGGTCAATTCAACCCGACAATCCATCAGTTTCTGCAGTTCTTGCTGCAGTTTCCGCGAGATATCCAGCACAAGATCTTTTTCCTTCACCCCCCGGGGGCCGACAGCACCGGGATCCTTGCCGCCATGACCGGGATCAATAATGATGGTTCCAATGCCTAAACCCAGCTGTTGGGCCAAAGAAAGCTGATCAGCCGTAGGGACACTCTGCTCACCGGGTGAACCCGCCTGCATCTGTGTCTTTCCCTTCGCCACCCTCTCTGCAGCCCGGTCACCAATCACATCAACGACAATACGGGATGGATTGCTTAAATCAAAAATCTTATAATCTTCGATGGAATCAAGGTAGATGACGGTCCGGACGGTTTGTTTGTCGAACTGGGCCACCTTCACCTGTTTCAAAATCCCGTCATTAATGGGGATGGTACGGCTGGCACCGCTGATAAATGAGTTTTTCAGATCCAGATAGATGGACTTGATCCTATCCCGCTCCTTTTCATGTTTCAACACCCCTTTGGAGTAGGAAACTTCATGGTCAAGGTCAATCACCACCCTGGTATAGGTCGGCGACGACCAGTAGCGAATATTGTCAACCCGGGCCTTGCCGGCGAGCTTACCGTTTTCGCGCGGATCGTCAGGGCGATAAACATCCGTACCGCCAACCGGGCAGGCTTCGGCAGCCGGCTTGGCCACCGGCGGTGCCGCTGTCAGCCGGGCTTTGGCCTTGCCAACCATATCTCCCTGGGGAAAATCCTGGATAATCTGTCGGAGAGCCGCCCGTGAGCGCTCCACCTGACCAAGTTTCTCCTCGGTGGTCGCCAGATGATAGAGGGCATCGTCGGCCAGGCGGCTCTGGCCATAATCAGCAACAATCTTTCGGTATAGACTGCCGGCCTGCTGCAAATCGGCATCCCAGCCGGAGTAGTTATACAAGGATGAGTAGAGGCGGGCAGCAAGGAAGAGGGCATCATCGGCCCGGTCTGACTGGGGATAAGTCTGGTGAATGCCGGTAAATTTCGCAATCAGTTTAGTCCAGTTTTTCCGTTTACCCCACAGTTTCTTATCGGCATTAAACTGCCGGTAGTCTTTTTTCGCCTGCCTGTATGCTTGCTCAGCAGTCGTTGTGTCAGTTGGCGGGGGACCAGCCGCCACGGCACCGGTCGTCAGGATGACCTGCACCAGCAGCAAAACAGCTGCTGATAGAAAAACCGTTCGCCGCCAACCATGTTTTTTTGCCGCCACGTACATTATCATACATCAACCATAGCAGTTATCGACCCAACAGTGAGCATCTTCAATGCCCTGAAGCCATTAGGGGGCTGGCAACATGGCTTCACCTGACCGGATGAACATACATGGAGCCAGGCTCCAGTCGGCTGTCTGTTAATGACCGCTCACGGATAGTCAATGATTGAACAGAGAAAGGGCAACACCTTCCAGCAGACCATCATCACTGATCATCACCCGATCAAAGCCCAGCCGGTCCATCACCCTCAAAGCAATGATGCCACCAGCCAGGATGACATCTGCTCGGCCGGCTTCCAGTCCGGGAACCCGGCGCCGCTGCGGTGCATCCAGCTGCCAGAGGTTGTCATTAAGCACCTGAAGGCGAGCGAACGACATCTGGTAACCATTGATCAACTCCGGACGATACTTTTCAAGCTGCTGATCGATAGCCGCCAGACTGGTCATTGTTCCCGCAGTTCCCGTCAAGATGGTCGCCGGCGGCAAAGGTAGGTTGCCGGAATCCCGCAAAGCTTCAACCACCGCTTCCAGACACCGGTCAACTTCCTTGGCTACCTGTTGCTGCGCCAAATCTTTCTGAACAGGCTCTGCCAGAAATTGTTCGGTCAGCTTTACCACCCCGAAGGGAAAACTGGTGGCACATTGCACCCTGCCGTCAGCCGCTACCAACGTAAATTCGGTGCTGCCGCCGCCGATATCAAAAATTAACAGGGGCTGCCCAGCCACTGGCAGGGCATGCAGTACCCCTCCGGCGGTCAACATCGCCTCCTGGCGGCCGCTGATAATCTCCAAGACAATGCCGGTTTCAGCAGCTACCCGGTCAACAAACTGGCGGGAATTTTTTGCTTCCCGGACAACACTGGTGGCCACGGCCCGCATCCGTTCCGGCTGATAGCTCTCCATCAAGGCTGCAAAGCGCTTCATCACCATCAGAGCACGTTCCATCGATATCGGAGCCAACCCCTGTTCCGGGATGTAATCACGCCCCAGCCGGGGGATACTCTGCTCCTTGCAAAGCGGCTGTCGTATCCCCTTTTGCCGGTCGGCAATCAGCAGGCGAAAGGTGTTCGTGCCAGCATCAATAGCCGCCACCCTGCCGGTTATCATTTCAGACCGGCAACCGATTCAGCCAGGTTATAACAATGGTCACCGATTTTCTCAAAATTGGTTAAGATGTCAATAAAAATAAGCCCGGCGTCCACCGAACAGGAACCTTCATTCAGACGAATGATATGACCATTGCGGTAGCGGTCTTCCAGAGAGTTGATCATACCCTCCAAGCGCTTGGCCTCGGCCATAATAGTTTTATCCCCTTTGGCTATTCCGGCAGTGGCCAGGTCGAGAAATTCCATTGTTTTCTGGGCCAGGACCTCAATTTCTTCCACCGCCTGATCGCTGAAAATCACCTTGCCATCCCGTCGCCGCTCCACCAGTTTGATAAGGTTTTCCGAATGATCACCAATCCGCTCCAGGTTGTTGACCATATACATGATCGAGGTAACCTCTTGAGAAAATTCACGGGTCAGCGACTGGGGGCTCATGGCCACCAGGAAATCAGTGATCTCCTTTTGGAGCATATCAAGGGTGTTTTCCTTGCGATAGACTTTTTCCACCAGAGCCGGCGAGTACTGACGAAAACATTCCATCGTCTGCCGGAGCATTTTACGGGCGATCTCCACCATTCTGACGGTTTCCTGCCGCGCCTGGGAAAGGGCAAGCGAAGGAGTATCCAAAACCCGGTTATCAAGGTAGCGCAGATGATATTCATGCTCCTCTTCGTCATGACTGGGGACCATCATGGTACTGACTTTGGCCAGCACTCCCAGCAATGGCAGAAAAATAAGGCAGTTAACCACATTGAAAATCGTATGGGCATTGGCCAAATGGCGGGATATCAGGGGTTTTTCACCGATCGCCATACCATAGCGCAGGGCCTGATCGGCCGTCCTGATCACCAGATCCGGATCTCCCGGGGTAAGATAATTAACCAATCTGAGAAACAGGGGAAACAGCACAAGCATGTAACAGACTCCAAGAACATTGAAAATCATATGAGCCCGCGCTGCCCTTTTGGCTGTCACATTGGTGCCGATACTGGCCAGCAATGCCGTTATGGTGGTGCCGATATTCTCCCCGAGAATCAAGGCTACCCCGCCCTTGAAGGTCAACGCCCCACTGACCGCCAGGGCCATGGTGATGCCAACGGTGGCACTGCTGCTCTGCAGAACCATAGTCAGTAGGGCACCCGCGAGAACAGCCAGCAAAGGGGTGTGGCCAAAGGTAATAAAAGCCTGTTCAAAGACTGGATGATGTTTGAGCTCCGTCAATCCGCCTTTCATGATCGTAAGACCGTAAAAAAGCATTCCGAAACCAATCAGGATTTCACCGTAATACTGCCACCGTCGGCTGGAAGCAAAAAATTTCAACCCTACCCCCAAGCCAATGGCTGGCAGGGCATAATGTTGTACTTTAAAGGCAATCATCTGGGCGGTAACCGTCGTCCCGATATTGGCCCCCAGAATCACGCCGATGGCCTGGAGCAGGTTCATCAGGCCGGCATTGACAAAGCCCACCACCATCACCGTGGTGGCACTGCTGCTCTGGACAACAGCGGTTACGCCGACGCCCACCATGAAGGCCATAAACCGGTTGGTAGTTAGTTTTTCCAGTACCTTTCGCAGCCGGTCACCGGCCGCCTTCTGCAAGCCCTCCGACATGATTTTCATGCCATAAAGGAAAAGACCCAAACCACCCATAAAAGGAAAAAGCATTGATTGAATCATCAGAAAAACCTTTAGTGATCTACCGTTGTTTTCATCAGTGCACCAACCGGAACGACATCCACCTGCGCTACCCGACTGAGCTGCCCCAACTTTTGTAAGGCAGCAACGGTTTCCGGGTAAGGGTGACCGATGCCGACGGCACTTTTTTTCACCTGGGCAACGGCAATCAATTTTTCAAGCTGGGAAAGGATATGCTCCTCGTCCCTGATATTATCAAGGAAGATATCCCGCTGGCCGGCCGGAATGCCCGCCTGGCAGGCTTCGTCATAGGCAATGGTGGCGGCCGATGTCCGACTGTCAATAAAAAACAGGGGTTTATCACGCAGACAGCTCATCAGCACTTCCATAGCCTGCCGGTTTTCCGTCAACCTCGACCCCATATGATTATTGAAGCCGACAATCCCGGGAACCGCATCCAGTTCGGCCCGGAACAGGGACGACAGCTCCTGAGTATTCATCGTACCGAAAAGAGCCCCGGGGCCGGGGTCAACATCAGGGTAGCCATGGGGCTCCATGGGCACATGGAGAAGAAGCTGCTTCCCGGTTTCATGCAGCAGGTCGGCAACTTCTTGGGTGTGGGGAGCATAGGGAAAGAGGGAAAATGTCAGGGGTTGTGAAATGCTGGCCAGCTGCCGGGCAATCTCAACGTTCATACCCATATCATCGATAATAATTGCTATGCGGGGACGCTGATCGACAGCAGCGTAACGAGGTTGATCTGCCTGCCAATGAAGCTCCAGGGTGCCCACAAGCTCTCCCCGGTCCAGGAAAAGGAGGAAATAGGTCTTGTGCTGATCAACATAGGAAAGCAGATCATAGCCGGCCGGCCATTGATCAACCATCTTCCTGCAGGCAGCAAGAAAGAGATCCATATCAGCGGTCGGTCCGTAGACTCCCTGCCAGCGGATCAGCTGCCAGCGATGGGAACCCCGGGAAACCCATTCGCTCGAGCGATCAACATGTCCCTGAGGCAGGTAATGCCTCATCAGGGCGTCAACAGGTACAAGGACCTGCCGGCTGCCGGTCGGCAAGCTGAAGCTTTCCCGGGGATACTTGCCGGCAACCGGCTGCTGGCTGTGATCCCTGGCAACCACGAGGAAAATCACCAGCAGCACTATGGCAAGCAGCGCCGTACCGATACCCAGCCAGAAGCGGAACTGATGGGGACGATAACTTCCTTTATTCACAGTTTTTCTATCCCCGCACCATAGAGCTGTTTGCCATCGCCACACAGATGATCAACTTGGCGATGGCAACGGCAGACAACAACGTCCACCAATCAAACCACCGGACCGGATATCTGCCGACCACCGTGGCAATAAATCCGGGACAAGATAAAGGATTATGGCTGATGGTCTATTGCTGAATGTTTTTAAATACCTGCCATCCCTGAAGCAGCTCCAGTGCCCGCTGCAGCTGAACATCCTGGGATGCCACCTGCTCATCGTCAGCTGAAGGCTCATTGGCAGAAGGCTGTTCCGGCTGGCGGTTATCCTGGGTCTCCGTCCCGGATGGTTCACCAACCTTAGAATCACCGTTATTCTCAAAATGGCCTTTCAGATCCTTCTCTTTAAGCTGGTGGAAAATTGACTGTTTCTTTTCCACCTTCTTCACCACCAGCCCCTCTTCAACGGTAATATCCGGTTCGATACCTTTTGCCTGGATAGATCTGCCGTTCGGGGTGTAATACAAAGAGGTGGTCAATCTGATTGCCGCACCATCATCCAAGGGAATAATCGTCTGCACCGACCCCTTGCCGAAACTGGCAACCCCCATGATCACTGCCCGTTTATGGTCCTGAAGAGCACCTGAGACAATTTCCGAAGCACTGGCACTGCCGCCGTTGACCAGCACCACAATAGGATAGTCCTCTTCCGTCCCATCGTCATGGGCATAATATTTCATGTTCTGCTCTTTGCGGCGGCCATCAGTGTAGACGATCAAACCATCTTTGAGAAAATAGTCGGACACCTGCACTGCCTGATTCAGCAACCCACCGGGATTATTACGCAGGTCGAGAACCAACCCCTGAAGGGGGCCCGGCTCCTCCAGTTCATCGATCTTTTTGGCCATATCAGCGGAGGTCCGCTCCTGGAACTGGGTAAGGCGGACATAACCGATAGTGTCAGACAGCATTTTCGTCTTAACGCTGACAATCCTGATGATATCCCGGATGATCTTTACATCCATCAATTCGTTAAGGCCGGAACGCATAATGGAAATCGTTATTTCGGTTCCTTTTGGCCCCCTCATCTTTCTGACCGCTTCCATGAGGGTCATATCCTTGGTCAATTCATCATCTATTTTGATGATCCGGTCACCGGCTTTAATCCCAGCCCGAAAAGCAGGGGTATCCTCAATCGGGGAAACGACGGTCAACACCCCGTCCCTGATGGTTATTTCTATCCCCAGGCCGCCAAAGCTGCCATGGGTTTCCACCTGCATCTCCTTGAACATTTCCGGCGGCATAAAGGATGAGTGAGGATCCAGGTCGCTGAGCATCCCCTTGATGGAGCCGTACACCAGTTTTTTGACATCCACCGGTTCCACATAGTGCTGTTGCACCAGGGACAGGGCATCGGTATAGCGCTTGATATCTTCATAGGGGACATCCGCCTCCCTGGCCACCGATGAACTACCCATCAAGGTGTTCAGTGCCACCATCACCAGCACCATCAAGCCGACAGCCAACAACAGTGACTTTCCCCGGTTGTGCTTTGCCATTAGTTAATTCCTCCCGCCTAAATATATCATGGTTTGGCAACCAGCCAGACCATTGGTTATTCCTGCCAACCATCCCTGTTCGACATTGAAACTCCCGCCAAGGATTATCTGAGGGACGCACCAGCCAGCCAACCACGCTTCAACCTGATGCTGAAATTTCATCCCCTTAGTATAATGCAATAGGGCCAGGTCTATCCCTGCCCCATGGGAGTCACCCATTCAAGAGGATCAAGGGGCTGACCGTGTTTTCTGATCTCAAAATAAAGTGAAGGACCAATAAGAGAATCCGTTTCACCCACAGAACCAATAATATCGAGCTGCTGGATCTGGCTTTGCACCGCAGCCTTAAACTCCAGCAGATGACCATAAATTGAATAATAGCCATCACCGTGATCAATAATGATCAGGTTGCCATAACCTTTCAGCCAGCTGGCAAAAACCACTTGACCGGGGAAAATTGCCTGCACCTCGCTGCCGGCCGGAGCTTCAATGTCAATGCCCTTGTTTTCCGTTACCGTTTTGAAGCGTCGGTCCCGTTCCAAGCCAAAAAACTTGACCACAACCCCCTTGGCGGGCATGGGCAGCCGGCCTTTATGATCCTTTAAGGAACCCGGCTGAGCCTGCCGCTGGCGCTGTTTGCTGATAATCCTCTCCAGCTCGCCAGCTGCCGCTTCCAGCTCTTTAACCAGAGCAATAACATTGCTTTTTTCCCCTTTAATTTTATACAACAGCTTATTTTTTTTAGCAATATTTTCTTCCAGAGATGCCAAACGCTGCCGTTTTACCTCTTCCATCCCGGCACATTGCCGCCGTTGTTCCTCCAACTGCTGCAAAACCTGCTGACGTTCCTCCAACAGCCGGGAATACATGGTCATCTGCCGATGATCGTGGATAAGAAGATGTTTCAGATAGGTCAGGTTATGCATCATTTCCCTGCTCTCCTGACGGGCCAGAATAACTTCCACGAAGGCCATGGGCGGTCTTTTGTATCGGCTCCTGAGTCGCTGATAAAACAGCTCCCGCTGCTTGTCCAGACGAACATTCACCTGCTGCAGCTGTTGCTGGTTGCGATCAATATCAGTAACTACCATCTCCAGTTGCTGACGCAGCTGGGTCAGTTCCCTTCCCAGATGATTCTGCTGGCGGGAAATATGGTCAAGCTCGTCCAGCAGCGACTCCTCCTGCTGCCTGACGGAGGCCTCTTCCCGGCGCTTCTGCTGCAGATCTTTTTTGACCTGCTCAAGGCGTACCGCGGTAGAATCGTCAGGGCCGGAAGCAAA
Source organism: Candidatus Anaeroferrophillus wilburensis (assembly GCA_016934315.1). NCBI lineage: Bacteria > Deltaproteobacteria > Candidatus Anaeroferrophillales > Candidatus Anaeroferrophillacea > Candidatus Anaeroferrophillus > Candidatus Anaeroferrophillus wilburensis. The sequence continues at coordinate 51,228 of JAFGSY010000013.1, forward strand.
AGCCAGCCGGCCGAGCTCCGGGCAACCAACCAGCAGCACAACCGCTACAGCAAAGCTGAGACATCGGCAGCGGCAACCAGCCGGAAAAGTCGGCACTAAGGCGCAGGGAAAAGGGAAATGCTTGCTGAACAGCAAAACGAAATGACAGAGAAAACTCAGAAAAAACACCGCTGATACGTTGCCTCAGGTTGTTTTTAACCATCTGAAAGAAACCAGAAAGCCAACTATGCCAAGAAGAATCCCCAGTACGACAAAACCACCCAGCAGGAAGGGGGGGAAAAAGGTCAGGGAGATGACCCCTTCCAGAAAGTACAGGTGGGACTGCAACCAATAAACAAGATAACGATAGATCCCGTAGACCATGCCAAGGGCAAGCAGCGAGGCAATCACCCCTTGAAAAACCCCCTCCAGCAGGTAAGGAATGGCAATATAGAATCTAGTCGCGCCAACCAGTTCCATGATATCAACCGTATCCTGGCGGGAATAGAATGAAAGTTTGATCGTATTGGAGACAATCATAATCGTTACAAAAAAAAGAAAACCGGTAACCACAACTCCGAAAACATGAATCAACCGCACAACGGAAAAAAACTTGCGTAACCACCGTTGGCCATACTGAACTTCCTCGATCCCCTCTTGAGCGGCAATCTGGTCGGCCAACGCTTCAACAACCCCGGCCTCCTGCAGTTTTTTATCCAGTTGCAGTTCCAATGAGGCAGGCAGAGGGTTCTCTTCAACCCCGGCCAGCAAGGCGGCATCCTTCTGCCCCAGCATGCGGCGAAACCGCGCCAAAGCTTCTTGCTTGCTGACATAGGTCACCCTCTCTACACCAGACAAGTGTCTACAAAAATCCTCCAGGGACTGCTGCTGCTGACGGGTTGCCGAATCCTGCAGAAATGCCGTTATCTGGAGATCGGCCTGCCAGTCGGTAATATTTTTTTTCAGGTTCAGATACGCAAAGGAATAAACCCCGAAGACAACCAGAGAAAAACTGATGGTCACAATGGACACCAGGTTGATCACCAGATGTTGACGGATATTCTGGTAGGCCGTTTTCAGCAGATAGATGAGATAATGGATGGTCATTGTTCTTCAGCAGGCCAGACAAACTCCTGCAGGCCCCCCTTGTGCAGGGAAAACACCTTCCGCTTAAACTTCTGCATCAGCATGCGGTTATGGGTTGCCACCACAACCGTCGTCCCCTGGGAGTTGACATAGTTAAAAATATTCATAATTTCCGTGGTTATTTCAAAATCAAGATTGCCGGTCGGCTCGTCGGCCAGAATAATAGGAGGGTCATTCACCAGCGCCCGGGCGATGGCTACCCGCTGCTGCTCACCGCCGGACAGTTCAAGGGGGTAGCGATAGAGTTTCTGCTCGATACCCACCAGCTTGAGTACTTTCCAGACCCGTTTTTTGATCTCATTGCGGGGTAACCCATGAATCTCCAGCACCAGCGAGACATTGTCAAAGACGGTCCGGTAGGGAATCAGCTTGAAATCCTGAAACACCACCCCGATGGAACGGCGCACCCGGGCAATCTGTCGGCGGGAAAAACTGGTAATATTTTGCCCGCCAATGAGAATCTGCCCCGATTTTGGCCGTTCAGCCGCGAACAGGAGACGCAGGAGGGTTGACTTCCCGGCCCCGCTGGGGCCGGTCAGAAAAACAAATTCACCAGGCGCAACGGTAAAGGAGACATCCTGCAATACCATCACCGTTGGCAGATAATTTTTATAGAGATGAAAGACCCTGATCATCCGCAGCCAATCGTTCAATAAGCTCCCACAGCACGGTCAGGTCATCAATGGGAACTTCCATGACGTCCCCGGCCCGCCGTTCTTTAACTTCCACTACCCCCCGCTGAAAACCTTTCTTGCCAACCGTAATCCGCACCGGCACACCCATCAGATCGGCATCCTTGAATTTAATCCCCGGCCGCTCATCACGATCATCATACAATACGTCAATGCCCTTTGCCACCAGCTGGTCATGAAGACGATCACAATATGCCAGCACTTCATCATTCTTGCCGTCAAGACAAAGCAGGGCAACCTTGAACGGTGCCAGGGCATAGGGGAAGATAATTCCCTGCTGATCATGGTTCTGCTCAATGGCCGCCGCCACAGTCCGGCCGATGCCAATACCATAGCAGCCCATAACAAGCAGCTGTTCCTTGCCATGTTGATCAAGATAGGACGCTGACAACGCTTCACTATACTTGGTGCCCAACTTGAAGATATGGCCAACTTCTATGCCGCGAACAATATCCATTGGCGCATGACAGTGGGGACAATGATCTCCCGCCTGGACCTCGGTAAGATCACCAACCAGTGCGGCAGTGAAGTCGCGCCCGTACACGACGTTCCTGAGATGAAAATTTTCGCGGTTGGCGCCGCAGACCAGGGCCGGCATCCGGGGCACTTCCTGGTCAACGACAACCGGTAACTTTGCCGCCACCGGACCAAGGGAACCTACGGGCACCGCACATAGCTCCCTTACCCTGGCCACCTCGGCCAACTGCACCCACTGAACACCCAACGCTGTTTTCAGCTTTGTTTCACTTACCTGCCGGGCACCATTGACAACCACCAGGTATGATCCCTGGTCAGTATCATAGACCATGGTTTTGACCGTTTCCCGGGGCCTGATCTGAAAAAAAGCGCTGACCTCTTCAATGGTGGTGCAGCCTGGAGTGGCCACTTCTTCAGGGAGCGCCGCAACCGGCACTGCCTCCTGTGCATCATGACAGATGCGCTCGGCTTTTTCCACATTGGCAGCATAACTGCAGGAACGGCAGGTTGCCACGCCATCCTCCCCGGAAGCAGCCAGAACAACAAATTCGTGGGAAAAACTGCCGCCAATCGCTCCGCTGTCCGCTTCAACCGCCCGGAAATCAAGACCACAGCGCGCGAATATCCGCTCATAGGCATCACGCATGATGCGGTAGCTCTGCTCCGCCGACTGATCGTCAACATCAAAGCTGTAGGCATCCTTCATAATAAATTCCCGCCCTCGCATCAGGCCAAAGCGGGGTCTAATCTCATCTCTGAACTTGGTCTGGATCTGGTAAAGATTCAAGGGCAGCTGGCGATAAGAACGGATTTCATGGCGAACCAGATCGGTAATCACCTCTTCATGGGTCGGCCCAAGACAAAAACCGCGCTGGTGACGATCGGTAAACCGGAGCAGCTCTTTGCCATACTGCTCCCAACGGCCGCTTTCCTGCCACAGTTCAGCCGGCTGAACCCCGGGGAGCAGCAATTCCTGCGCGCCGGCCCGGTTCATCTCCTCCCTGACAATTTTTTCAACGTTGCGAACAGCCATCAATCCCAGCGGCAGGTAGGTATAAATGCCCGCCGCCAGACGGCGGATCATGCCTGCCCGCAGCATCAATTGATGACTGACAACTTCGGCTTCTGCCGGAGTTTCCTTCAACGTGGGAATGTACATCTGGGAAAAACGCATCGGACGTCACACCTCTTTGCTTTTCTAAAAGAAAAAATTTCCGCTGGCGTGGCAATAACCAGGCGGCAGTTTTTTCGGTTATCTGAACCACTACAAGCCGCCGGGGATTATGGCAAAACCATAACGGGAAAGCTCATCAGATACCATCGTTTACGGTAGACACTACTTATGAAACTCCCCCTCTGATGTCAAGGAATAAAAAACCCCCGGCATCAACTGCCGGGGGTTTTTGGCGTAGCAAGAAAACTACTCGCTCCTGTTTACAGGGCGCGACGGTCAGCCATATCGAAGAGTTTACGCTCCTGCTTCTCCTGGATACCCAGGGCTTCGCGTTTTTTATCGATATGATCAATCATCTTCTGGGCATGCTCATAGGGATCTTTGGCGAAATCCCACATGCCGCCAACCTGAGCCTCAAGGCCATTGAACAGCAGCTCTTTAAACTTGGTACCGTCGGTAACCGGGAAGGTGGCACCGAAGACGGTGTAGACACCGGATGAGACAAAATACTGACCGATGGAGATGGCTTTTTCGCTCATCCATTCGGGAGCAGAGCCGGCAACCGGCAGATCGGAAATTTTGTCACCCAGGCCGCCCGTCTTGACCATTTCAGCACAGGCAATCAGGATACGGCTGTTGTCAACACAGGAACCCAGATTAAGCACCGGCGGCAGACCGGTAGTTTCGCAGACTTCCGCCAAACCGTCGCCGCAGAATTTCGCCGCTTCCGGGGTCAGCAGGCCGGTCTTGGCCAGGGCGATGGCGGAGCAGCCGGTCTGAACCACCAGAACGTTATTTTTGATCAGCTCTTTGACCACTTCCACATGCACCCAGTCATGTTTAACCCTCGGGTTGGTGCAACCGACAACCCCGGCAACCCCACGGATGCGGCCATTGATGATATTGTCATTCAGGGGCACATAAGATGAGCGGAACCGGCCGCCGAGAACGTAATTGACATACTCGTGGGAAATACCGGTAATGCTGATCTGCTTATTCTGGGGAATTTCCACCGGTTTGGTGCGGTTTTTGTACCGCTCGATGGCCATCTCCACCACTTTGTCAACGCACTCACGGGGCTTATCTTCCTTCAGTTCTACATGGATGGCACCTTCGATGTGGGCCCGGGGGTTGGTGGTGATGAACTTGGTTCCATAGCATTCGGACAGGGGAGCAAGCGCCTGCTTGATGCACTGGACGTCAACCGCCATGGCGTCGACGGCACCGGTAACAATAACCGCTTCGGTGGACAGGAAGTCACCAAGATGGGGAACGCCGTGCCGCATCAGTACTTCAGCCCCGGAACAGCACATGCCGCCCAGGACAATGCCGGTGGCTCCGGCGGCTTTGGCTTTTTCGATATTTTTCGGATCATTCACCGCATCAATCATGGACTCAAACAGATTGGGCTCATGACCATGGACGATGATGTTAACGGCGCCCTCTTCCAGGTTGCCCATATCAACATAGGCCTGCTGGGCTTTCGGCGTACCATAGAGGATATCGGAAATCTCGGTGGCCACCATGGAGCCGCCCCAGCCGTCGGACAGCGCGGTACGCTGGAACTGCTTGGCAATATTTTCATAATGCTGGTCCACGCCGATATGGGTGCGGTGCATCATCTCCATCAACTCACGCATGGCGCCACGGGGAACGATCCCCAGCTCACGCCAGCGTTCCAGGGTCTTTGCAGGTACACGCTTCATGAACGGAATCTCACCTTCCACCTGGGTGTAGGTTCTTTCCAGTTCCTCGGCCAGCTCAAGGGCCATCTCCTTAACGTCACGATCCTTGGCGACGCCGTCTTCCTCAACCGTGGTGGCTATGCCGATTTCGCTGCAGACATATTTCAGCTTGCTAACATCCTTGATGGTATAATCGGTGATCTTGCCGTGTACCACTTCCTTGAACAGGTCAAGCATGGCCATCCCGTGGTCGGTATGGGCGGCAGCACCGCTGACCACCATGCGGGCGAAGTTACGGGCCTGGATAGTATCAATGGTAGCACCGCAGACACCCACCTTTGAATAGGGATCCTTCGGGCTCATGCGGCAGGGCCCCATGGAGCAGTTTTTACAGCAGGCTGACTTCTCACCGATGGGACAGGCAGACATATCGTTTGCCCGGTCGTAACAGGTGGTCACCCCGTCTCTTTTTGCTTTTTCCAGCATCTGGATGGTACTGGCACAGATACTGGCTTCCTGGATGTTCAATTCCTTGGCCATTACTACCTCCTTGATAGCGTTATTGAAGTTTATCTTTAGCGTTGTTGCTACCTGATTCACCGAATTAGAAGCCATTGGAAGCAATAACTATTCCACCCGTTAAAAATTTAGGCAACCACCTCCCACCCACCCCCGGACACGGCCCTATGAGCTAAAAAAAATGACAATTATCCTGGAATTATCGCTAGATGATGATTTCGTTCAACCCCCTCCCCGGCCATCCCATAAAAATACAGTCCATTCACAACCGGCAATGCTCAGCGGAAAGTGCGCATTTTTTTCGTTTTGCGCAAATTTTTCGGTGAATTTTTTGCGCTCACCGGTGCTCATCCCCGTCGCCTGATACAATTTTTCGGTGGATTTGTGATTACAAATAGTTTAAAGGGAACTGCATAAGGGTTCGTGGAGTTCCACACACTGAGACACTCCACGTCATTGAACACTTTTTGCACCCCGGGAGGGACCTGATGGAGGTAATTGTAAGACCGGCCAACGATATTATTGACTACCCGTCATGGGATGAATTCTCTAAAAAACTGCTGGCCTTGATTGATGCAGACTTTTCTCATATCATTCTTGATCTGGAGCAGGTCGAGCATATGAATTCAAGCACCATCGGGACCATCATCAGTTCTCACACAAAAATGGCCGAAGCCGGCAGGCAGCTTTCCCTCATCAACCTGAACAACAATCTTGCCGACCTTTTAAAACATATGCGGCTGACAGAGATATTAACCATTCGCTAGGCCGTAATGAGCTAGTCGGCGGCCAGGTAAAATCAGGACGGCAATGCTCTTACACAACGTCCCCATTCTGACAGCTTGCCGGCCCGTGAATCACTCACGCCATGGCGTGCTAAGACCGGTCAACTCGTAGCAACTGGCAACATGCATCCAAAACTGGATGGCACCGTAACGCTTCCAGGTTCGAGACAGGCAAAACCTGAGAAATGAGGCAACCTTAAAAGTACGCCGCAGCAACAAAGGTTACAGCTTAACGAAGAAGGTGACGTTGTTACGAAGCCATTAGAACTGCTTGCGACTGTCAAGCAGGATCGTGACCGGGCCATCATTTACCAGCAAAACTTCCATCATCTCCTGAAATCGCCCACCATAGGTTTTGATCCCCCGGTTCTTCAACCCCTCCAGCACCGCCAGGTAGAGACGTTTCCCTGCTTCGGCATCGGCAGCGGAAAAAAAGGAGGGGCGGGTACCCTTGCGCACATCGCCAAAGAGGGTAAACTGGGAAACCAGAAGGATCTCGCCCCCCTCCTCAGCCAACGAACGGTTCATTTTCCCCTCTTGGTCGGCAAAAATACGTAATCCACTGATTTTGTTGACCATATAGGCCACATCAGCGTCCCCATCCTGGCGGCCGACTCCAAGCAAAACAAGAAACCCCCGCCCAATACTGGCAACCTCCTGTTTCTCCACAGATACTGACGCGTTGCTGACACGTTGGACCACAGCTCTCATAATCCCTCCACCAACCCCGGATTGCACCGGGGAGCAATTATTGAAAAGGCTTTTAACCCTTGACTTGCCCCCTTTTTTTCACTATCACAGCAGTCAAGGAGATATTCATCCGAAAGCCAGCCGTTCACCGATTAAATTTTTAGCAAAAATCCTTGCCCCACGCTGGATGACAACACCTGTCTGAAGCCTTCAGCATCTAACTCCAAGCGATTACGGGCACTGGACGGACGAACAAACCGAACGATTACGGACGGTGGACAACCAGGAACCTGGTGGCAGCCATTGGGCAACACAAAAACGCATGGACCAGAGAGCAAAACATTTCAACGGCATCAAAACTGAAACCATGGCCCGGCTGCTGCTTTCCCAGGGGCACTGGCAGAAAGCCCGTCAGGTCTATGAAGAGGTTTACAATCAGGACCCGCTCGGGCACCGCCACATCATCGACATCATCAAAAACATAGACCGGGAACATGGTGAGCAGCGGCCATCCAAAGCGGAACGATCGCTGACGATCATCAAAGCCCAAAAGGACTACCTGAATACCATGCTTCATCATCTGAAGGAAGAGCTATGAGGACCTCACTGCTAATCATCCACGGACCAAATCTCAATCTCCTGGGCAACCGGGAACCGGAGATCTATGGCAGCACCACCCTGGAGCAGATTAATGAACACATTCAGCGTCATGCGGAAAAACGTGGATTCCAGGCACTGTGTGTCCAGACAAACTATGAAGGGAAAATTGTTGAACTGCTGCAGGAAGCCGGAAATCATGCTGCGGTTATCCTCAACCCGGCCGCCTATACCCATACCAGCGTCGCCATTCGGGATGCCATTGCGGCTATCACGACCCCGGTCATAGAAATCCACTTGAGCCAAATAAGCGGCCGGGAGGCCTTTCGCCAAACCTCCTTGACCGCTCCAGTGTGCGCCGGCATGCTCAGCGGCTTTGGCTGGCAGGGCTATCTGCTGGCTATTGACGCCGCCGTCATGCTGACGGCTTAAGGTCAATCCCCCGCGGCTTGGAAACTAGCACCATGAATACTGTCATAAAAACGACCGCCAAGCAACTCCCTTGCGACGGCAAGCGTTTGACGTCGCTTAGAACCCTTCTGGCAACCACCGAAGCCGACGCTTTTTTTCTCCACACCGTCCCCTCGGTACGCTATTACAGCAATTTCACCGGCGACAGCGCCTATCTCCTGGTTGAGGCGAACCAGGTGACCTTCTTCACCGATGGCCGCTACATCACCCAGGCTGCCAGCGAGATTCCCACCGACTTTGCCCTGACCGAGATTAATGCTTTTGCCGACGTGGGAAACTTCCTGGCCGCCAGGAACATAAAGGCTGTCGGCGTTGAGGAGCACACCTTTTCCCTGGCCCGTGAACAAGAATTTAAAAAGGCATTGCCGCCGCTGAAAATCATTTTTTGCCAAAAACAGATCACCACCCCCCGGCGGCAAAAGGATGAACAGGAACTCGCCATTATCCGACAGGCAATTGCCATTGCTGAACAGGGATTCTCCAAAGCTGTCACCTTGATCAAACCAGGAATCAGAGAAATGGATATTGCCCTGGAGCTTGAATATCAAATGAAACAGCTCGGAGCCGAAAGGGCGGCTTTTGACCTTATTGTGGCCAGCGGTTTCCGCTCCGCCCTGCCCCATGGGGTTGCCTCCACCAAACCCATCGCCCCCGGGGACGTGATCACCATCGACTTCGGTGCCTGCTACCAGGGCTATCATAGCGATCAGACCTGCACCCTTTTCCTGGGCGAACCCAGCAAGCAGCAAAAACAGGTTTACCAAACCCTTCTCCAGGCTCAGCAGGCGGGAATCACCGCAGCCCGACCGGAGATGGCTGCCAAAGAACTTGACCGCATTGTCCGGGAAATGGTACAGCAAGCCGGCTATGGCGACTATTTTGCCCACGGCACCGGCCATGGAACGGGCCTGGAAATCCATGAAGCCCCCTCCATTTCCGCCAGATCCGATCAGACCCTGGCTGCAGGCATGGTATTCACCATCGAGCCGGGCTGTTACTTCCCCCACCAGTGGGGCATCCGACTGGAGGAGATGGTCCACCTCACCGGCCAGGGCGGCCAGGTTATGACCACTCTGGACAAACGGCTGGATGCCGCAATTATCGAGTAAATAAAACACCGGAAAACTGTCACTGCCATTATGGCACGATCATAACTACTGCAAGGAGTAAATCACCATGTATTCGACCCCTGACTTTCGCAAAGGCCTGCGGATTGAAATGAATAATGAGCCTTATATCATCGTTGATTTTCAACATGTAAAACCGGGAAAAGGGGGCGCCTTTGTGCGCACCAAATTGAAAAACCTGCTGAGCGGCAATGTGGTTGACAAAACCTTCCGGTCCGGGGAGAAAGTCGGCAAACCGGACATCGAGGAAAAGGAGATGCAATTCCTTTATCAGGACGGAGAAGGCCACCATTTTATGGATACCGCCACCTACGATCAGATTACCCTGAATGAAGAGGTCATCGGGGAGAGCCGGAATTTCCTGCAGGAAAATACCAATGTCGCCATTCTTTTTTACCAGAGCAAACCCATCAATCTGGAACTGCCTATTTTTGTGGAGCTGGAAGTAACCGAGGCGGAACCGGGAATCAAAGGGGACACGGCCAGTGGTGCCAGCAAGCCGGTTACGGTTGAAACGGGGGCAAAAATTCAGGTGCCGCTCTTCATCGAAGAGGGGGACAAGCTCAAAATTGACACCCGAACCGGCCAATATATTGAGCGGGTTAAAACGTGAGCAACGATGCCCATAAAGAGAGGATAAGCAAGCTCAGGCAAAACATTGACCGCCTCGATTTGGATATCCTTGCATTGCTTAACCAGCGGGCCCAGCTGGCGGCGGCCATTGGCGAAGAGAAAAAAGTCGACCAGCAGCAGTTTTATGCTCCAGCCCGGGAGCAGGAGATCTACCAGCGGCTTGAACAGCACAACCAGGGACCGTTGCCGGCCCGGGCCGTTCGCCACATCTTCCGGGAAATCATTTCCGCCTCTCTGGCGCTGGAAAAACCTGTCCAGGTGGGCTACCTGGGACCACGGGGAACCTTCACCCACCTGGCGGCCCAGAAATTTTTCGGCTATTCAGCCGAACTGCAACCGGCCGCCAGCATCAGGGAAGTGTTTGAAAGTGTTGAAAAGCAACGTTATGCTTATGGTGTGGTACCGGTGGAGAACACTACCGAAGGCATTGTCAGTCATACGCTCGACATGTTCAGCCAAAGCCAGGTAAAGATCAGCGGCGAAATACTGCTGCAAGTAAGCCATGATCTACTCAGTCAAAAGAATGATCCCGGGACAATCAGCAAAATCTACTCCCATCCCCACGCCATTGCCCAGTGCCGGAATTATCTCGAAGAACATTTCCCCCAGGTACCGGTGATTGCGGTCAGCAGCACCGCCCAGGCAGCAGCAATGGCCGCCGAAGAGCCTGGAACCGCAGCGATCGCCAATGAATACGCCGCCTCTCTCTACCACCTGCAGGTTGTCGAATCCGCCATTCAGGATCTCAGCCACAACCTGACCAGATTCCTGATTATTGCTACCAGGGAAACACCCCATGTAGCCGGTGAATCATATAAAACTACCGTGCTGTTTTCCGCCAAAGACCAGGCCGGCAGTCTTTTTGTGCTGCTTAAACCGTTCGCTGACCACGGCGTCAACCTGACCAAGATCGAATCACGCCCCCGGCGGGGGGAACCATGGCACTATATTTTCTTCCTGGATATTGACGGCCACCGGGAAGAGCCGCCGGTGGCAGCGGCTTTGAAGGAACTGGAGGCATCCAGCCAGTATTACAAGATCGTCGGCTCCTACGCCACCGGAAAGATCTAGGCCGTCTTGAAAAATGAGCATTTTCATTCAAGAACAAGACGGGAAAAGATTGCAACCACAGGAACATATTAATTCTTTTGACGATTAGCCTGTGACCCTCAGCAGTTACAAGCCTATGCTACCATAAAGCCCTATGACCACCAGAACCGCCAGATCATTACAGGGAACCATTACCGTCCCCGGCGACAAGTCAATCAGTCACCGGGCGATAATCATGGCCGCTTTAGCCGAAGGCAAAAGTCGACTCCAGGGATTTCTGCGGGGCGAAGATACCCTCAATACTGCCAACATCTTTTCCGCCTTAGGGATCTCCATCACCGGCTTGGAGAAGCCGGGTGATATCACTGTCCACGGCCGGGGACTCCATGGCCTCAGGGAAGCGGCAGACATCCTTTACACCGGCAACTCCGGCACCACCACCAGGCTTTTGGCCGGCCTGCTGAGTGCCCAGCCTTTTTTTTCCATCCTCAGCGGCGACCGCTCCATCAATCAACGTCCCATGGGACGCGTTATCACCCCCTTGCGACAGATGGGGGCAGCCATCTGGGGGCGGCAGGATGACTCCCTGCCGCCACTGGCCATCAAGGGTAAGCAGCTTCATGCCATCTGCCATAGCAGTCCGGTAGCCAGCGCCCAGGTAAAATCCTGCCTGATGCTTGCCGGACTTTACGTCGATGACCAGCTGACCATCAACGAACCTGTCCTTTCCCGCGATCATACGGAACGGATGTTTCGCGCCTTCGGCATCAAGGTCAGCACCACTACCGGCAAAACTTCTCCGGCCACCATCTGCATGACACCACCGGCTGCAAATTTCCCCGGCACCGACTTCATCATCCCTGGGGATATTTCGGCAGCGGCTTTTTTCCTGGTTGCCGCCCTGATCAATCGCCATTCATCACTTAAAATCACCAATGTCGGCATCAATCCCACCCGCAGCGGCATCATCCAGGTTCTGCAGTCAATGGGCGGCGCCATCGCTGTCGAAAACCAGCGGGAGGCATGCGGTGAACCGGTTGCTGACCTTATCGTTGAAGGCAGCAACCAACTCAAAGGGGTGGAGATTTCCGGCACCCTGATTCCATCTCTGATCGATGAGATACCTATCCTGGCCCTGGCCGCAGCCCATGCCGAGGGCGTCACCGTGATCAGGGATGCCCAGGAGTTGCGGGTTAAGGAGAGCGACCGCCTGCAGGCCATCACCCTGCTGCTGCAGGTCATGGGGGTGAAAACCGAACCGTTGCCGGACGGCATTGTTATCCACGGCGGCATCCAGGCACCAACAAAAGAGCCGTTGTCATTCACAACCTTTGGAGACCATAGGATTGCCATGACCGCCATGGTGGCCGGCACAACTCTGGAAAATAAAATTACCATTGACCATCCGGAGTGCATCGGCACCTCTTTCCCCGGCTTTGCTCAACTTTTAAGCAATAGCTGCCAATAAGCGCCTGGAACCCATGCAGATGAAAAAGAAACGGCTGATAATCACCATTGATGGACCTTCGGGAGCCGGGAAGAGCACGATCAGCAAGATCCTGGCGGAGAAACTTCATTTCACCTACATCGACACCGGTGCCATGTATCGCTGTGTCGGCCTGGAAGCCGGGAAACAGCAGGTACGGACAGATGACCCCGACGGCTTGAGCCGGATCTGTCAGCAGATTGCCATTCAATTCAAATGGGAACAGGGAATCAACCGAGTATTCTGCAACGGTACGGAAGTCACCAAACAGATTCGTACCCCGGAAATGGACATGATGGCTTCCGCCGTCTCAAAGGTCCCGGCAGTAAGGAAAGCAATGGTCTCCCTGCAACGGAACCTGGCCGGAAACAGGCGGGCAATTCTGGAGGGACGGGATGCCGGCACGGTTATTTTCCCCGATGCCGAGCTGAAAATCTATCTGGAAGCTTCTCCTCTGGCACGGGGCAAACGCCGTCATCTGGAGCAACTGCAGCGGGGACTCGATGTTTCCCTCGACGCCACGGTTGAAGAGATGAAACAGCGGGACCATAATGACAGCAGCAGGGAACATTCGCCTTTGCTGATGGCCGCCGATGCTCATCTGCTGGATACCACCACGATGGATATCAACGCCGTTGTGACCGCCATCACCGCCCTGGTGAAAGAGATCGAACAATGAAGATCCACGTGGCAAAAACCGCTGGTTTCTGCTTCGGGGTTAAGCGGGCAGTCAACCTGGCAATAAAAGCTGCCGAAGAGCATCCCAACCAACCCATCTACACCCTCGGTCCCATTATCCACAACCCCCAGGTGGTTGCGGAACTGGCTCAAAAGGGAATTCACCAAATTGATGATATTAATGCCGTTGACGCCGGCATTGTTATTATCCGTTCCCATGGTATCACCCGCCAGATTCTCGAACAACTGCAAAAAATGGCTGCCATCACCCTCATCGACGCAACCTGCCCGTTCGTCCGCCGGGCCCAAGAGATTGTTGCCCGCATGGCCCGTGAACAGTATCACATAGTGATTGTCGGGGAGCACAACCATCCTGAAGTGGCCGGATTGCTCAGCTACGGTGACCCTGCAAGTACCATGGCCATTTCCAGTGCCGAGGAAATCCCGGAAAAAATTATTGCCAGCCGCAAGCCATCCCACAAGATTGTCCTGCTGGCCCAGACAACCCAGTCTTATGACAATTTCAGTACGGTCGCCAACCGGCTTTTACCTCTTAAAGGGGAAACCCGCTGTTTCAACACCATCTGCGATGCCACCAGCGACCGGCAGCAGGAATCCCTTGATATCGCGGCTGAAAGCGACTGCATGGTCATCATCGGCGGTTATGCCAGCGCCAACACCACCCGCCTCTACCAATTGTGCCGGGCTATTCAGCCTTGCTCCTACCATATTGAAACCGCAGAGCAGCTTGACCCTGCCTGGTTTGCCACCGCCACGACGGTCGGCATTACTGCCGGAGCATCGACTCCCAAGTGGATCATTGACAGTATCGTCGAAAAGATTCGCTCACGGTAAAAACGGCTACCTTCCCTGCCTATTTACGTCATTCTGCTTCCCCCTCCGCCGGGGGGAAAACAGCGGGTTAGCCGTTCCATAGCGGGACAAATAAGATTTGCATTTCTCCATTGCCTATGATATAGGGTCCAGCCTAAACGGCCGCCTTGTTTTAAGCGCTCTTTTGCTGCCTCAATGATCCCTTTGCAACCGCATAGCACAACGGGAAGTAAAGAAGCGCACGAGCCATTGCGACCGACATCTTACAACAGGGGGTAACGGTTTACATGGAAGACAACAACATCACAACAACCAACGAAGAACAGGAAATCAACAGCCAGTCCGACCAGGACATGGAGCTCGAGTCAGCAGCCATTGATGACGTGGATGCAGATGAAGATTTCGAAAAGATGTACGAGGAAAGCATCAAGGAAGTAAAGGTCGGCGGTGTCGTCAAGGGAAGAATTATTCAGATCAATCCCGACGATGTCGTTGTTGATGTCGGTTACAAATCAGAGGGGCATGTTCCACGCAATCAGTTTCTCGATGCTGACGGCAGTTTCAACCTCAAGGTTGATGATGAAGTGGATGTCTTTCTTGAGAAATATGAAGACGAGCATGGTAATATCCAGCTGTCCCGTATCAAGGCGGAACGGCTGAAGGTTTGGGATGAAATCAAGAGCATCTATGATGAAGAACGCTCCATCCAGGGGAAAATAACCGGCAAGGTAAAAGGCGGACTTTCCGTTGATATCGGCGTACCGGCCTTCCTGCCTGGCTCTCAGATTGACCTGAAGCCGGTTCGCAACCTCGACAAACTGATCGGCGAAACATTTGATTTCAAAGTCCTCAAGCATAACCAGAAGCGCAATAACGTTGTGGTTTCCCGCCGGGCACTGCTGGAAAAAGAACGGGAATCCATGAAAACGGTCCTGCTGGACAAGCTGCATGAAGGGGCAATCCTCGACGGTACGGTTAAAAACATCACCGATTACGGTGCATTTATTGATCTTGGCGGCCTCGACGGCCTGCTGCACATCACCGACATCTCTTGGGGCCGGGTTAATCATCCCAGTGAGCGGCTTACGGTTGGTGATGAGGTAAAAGTCAAGGTAATCAAGTACGACGAAGAGAAACAGCGGGTATCCCTGGGCATGAAACAATTGAAAGAGGATCCCTGGGCCACCGCTGCTGAAAAATACCCTGTTGACACCAAACTCACCGGCAAAGTAATCAGCATCAAAGATTACGGTGCGTTTGTGGAAATTGAAGAGGGTATTGAAAGCCTTGTCCATGTGTCGGAAATGTCCTGGACCAAAAAGATAAAGCACCCCTCACAGGTTGTTAACGTCGGCGATGAGATCGAAGCCGTTGTGCTCAGCGTTGATCCGGAAAAACGTCGGATATCCCTGGGCATGAAACAGGTAGAGCCCAACCCGTGGGACAGCCTGATGGACAAATATCCCATCGGCACCAAGATTGAGGGTGAAATCAAGAATATCACGGATTTTGGCATCTTTGTCGGCATTGAAAACGACATAGACGGCTTGGTACATATCTCCGATATCTCCTGGAGCAAACGGCTGAAACACCCCAATGAAGAGTTCAGCAAAGGCCAGACCATCCAGGCAGTTGTCCTGAATCTTGACAAGGAAAATCAGCGTTTCTCCCTGGGCATCAAACAGCTGCAGGAAGATCCTTGGGAAACCATCAGCAAAAAGATTGTTGCCGGTGACAGCGTCACCGGAACAGTGACCAACCTGACCGATTTTGGTGCCTTTGTCGAACTCGAAGATGGTGTTGAAGGGCTGGTGCACGTTTCCGAGATTACCGCTGACAAAGGGAAAAAACCCGAAGAGGTTCTTCAGGTCGGCACCCAGGTAACTGCCAAGGTTCTCAGCATCAATTATGAAGACCGAAAAATTGCCCTGAGCATCAAGGACCACCTCGAAGACAAGGAAAAAATCGAAACCGGCGAATACATGAGTGAAAGCTTCCAGAAAGGCAAGGTCTGCCTGGGAGAAATTCTGCAGCAGGCAACCAACTCGGCAGCCCCTTCAGAGGACAGTCAGGAAGAGACAGATTCCGATTCTGCTGAATAATGACAACCAGCCGGCGTGCAGTGGTACCACTGCACGCCGGCATATCCGCCCCCCCGACATCCCATGGCTGTGGTGAGCTGGTTTTCTTTTCTGGCATCGGCGGCCTGCATTCTGTATGCCGGTCGTCAGTTGACCAGACATGGCGAGGAGCTTGCCGAGCAAACCGGCCTCACCCGCGGTTTCATCGGCGTCATCCTCTTAGGTTTCATCACCTCCCTGCCAGAACTGTTCAGCACCATCGGTGCCGCTGCCCTGGTCCACTCTCCCAACCTTGCCCTTGGCAATATTTTTGGCAGTAATGCCTGCAACCTGGCAATTCTGGCCCTGCTGGAAATTGGCACCTCCCCCCGGGGCGGCCTGCAGCATACCCTGAATCGAGATAATCTGCTCACCGCTTTCCTTTCCCTGATCATGGTGGCCATGGCGGCCATGGCAATCCTGGTTCAAGCCCATTGGCATCTCGGCTCCATAGATTACTTTACCGTGGCAATCGGCTTCACTTACATTGCCGGTTTGCGGATGTTGTACAATTTTCAAAACCTCCCGCCGGCCGACAGTCCGGCAACCACAAACACCGTCCAGCAGCCAGTGCCCGGGAAAAAGGCTGCTGAACTCCTGAAAAAAAAGATCCTACCCACGGCGGTCGTCATCGTCATTGCCGCCTTGGTACTCTCGTATGCCGCGGAAAATATCGCCCGCACCACCGGCTGGGGCAGCACCTTTGTCGGCAATGTGCTTTTGGCGGTCGCCACCTCGCTGCCGGAGATGGTGGTAACCTTCAGTGCCATTAAACTCGGCTCCTTTGCGCTGGCCGCCGGGAATATTTTCGGCAGCAATATTTTCAACATCGCCATCCTGGTGATCGCCGATCTTTGCTATTTTCCCCGCTCTCTCTATGCCGAAGCTGACCCGGGACAGATTTTGATTGCCCTGATGGTGATCCTCATCTCTTCGGTGTATCTTTTTTCCTCTTTCTATGGTGTAAAAAGAAAGGTGCTGGCTGTCAGGCTTGACTCCCTTGCCGTCCTGACCATCTATGCTCTCGGCATCTACCTCCTTTTCATCCTCTGAAACAGCAGGTTATCATGAAAAAAATGCTCCTCATCCTCCTCATTCTGGTGCTGATCACAATGATCAGCATTATCGTCATCGGTTACTTTATCAACACCGACAAGCGCTCTGGCAATGACCAGATCGGCCTTATTCATGTGAGGGGGGTAATTATCGACGCTCAGGAAACCATTGCCCAGCTTGATGAAATGGCTGACGATCCCCATATTAAAGCGATCATCATCCGGATCAACTCGCCGGGGGGAGCTGTAGCACCATCCCAGGAGCTCTACGACGAAATCAAAAGAATCCGCAGCATTAAACCAGTCTACAGCTCTCTCGGCACGGTCGCCGCATCCGGCGGTTACTATGTTGCCTGCGCCACCCAGAAGATCTATGCAAACCCCGGCACCCTGACCGGCAGTATCGGCGTCATCATGCAGTTTGCCAACTGGGAAAAAATTCTCGCCAAACTGGGGGTCGACAACACGGTTGTTAAAAGCGGCCCCTATAAAGATATCGGCTCACCCTTGCGTTCCATGTCAAAGGCGGAAGAAAAACTGCTCCAGGAGATGATTAATGATGTCTACAACCAGTTTGTGGTGGCGGTTACCGAAAGCCGCGACATCCCCCTTGATTCTCTCCTGACTCTGGCTGACGGCCGGGTTTTTTCCGGCCGGCAGGCCTATGATTGCGGTCTGGTGGACACCTTGGGCTCTCTGCAGCAGGCAGTTCGAGATCTTGCCCGGGAGGTTGGCATTGCCGGCAAACCTGAAGTTACCGAAATCAAGGAAAAGCGGGGCATCGTCCAATACCTGCTGGGAGAACGACTGGCCGGCAAACTGGAACAAACACTGGAGTGCGAGGTACCCATAGCCGCCTATCTGATGCCGGCACTGAAACCGTAACCAAACGTCAGGCTGGCAACCTCTGCAGCGGACACCTGTTGTTTTCAGCCGAGCTGCCATGCCTCTTCTCAAGCATCAGCCGCGGTAAATTTTTCAACCACAACCACCATTGTTCCTCCCCCACAACCCCCTTGGGAAGCTGTTTTTCCTTGACAAAGGGGGATATCCATTGTAAGCGATTGCTGTTTCTCGCCCTGGATTTCATCATGCAGGCTAAGCATTTTTCCACTCATCACCTGCACGATTTTCCATCCATATCACCACCTGAACGGCGGCAGCGACAACCCGTTCAAGGGGCGTCATTATTTGGCATACATAATTTTATCCACATAGATCTGCCAATTTCAACAAAGGAGGTACGGAACTCATGTCAATGTTAGACAAAACCTGCAAAGAATTCAACGAAGTTCTGGCATCAAAAGCGGCAGTTCCCGGCGGCGGCGGCGCAGCAGCCCTGGGTGGTGCGATCGGCATGGCCCTGTCCAACATGGTCGGCAACCTGACCGTTGGCAAGAAAAAATATGCCGATGTGGAAGATGAGGTGAAAGAACTCATTGAAAAGGGCAGTCAGGTCATTGCCGCCCTGGAGCGCCTGGTTGACAAAGATGCCGAAGTGTTTGAACCTCTTTCCAAAGCCTATGGTTTGCCGAAAGATACCCCGGAGCAGCAGAAATTCAAAGCTGAAACAATGGAGAACTGCAGCAAGATAGCCTGTTCCGTACCCATGGATATCATGCGGCAGGCCTATGCCGGCATCAAAATTCATGAACGAATGGGTCAGATCGGCACCATGCTGGCGATCTCCGATGTTGCCTGCGGCGTAGTTTTTCTGAAATCCGCGTTGATCAGCGGCAGCCTGAATGTGATCATCAACCTGAACACCATCAAGGATCAGGATTTTGTTCAGCAGACCAGGAAGGAAATGGAGCAATTGCTGGCTGACGGCCAGAAGGTTGCCGATGAAACCCTGGCTCTGGTGATTGATAAATTAACCAAGTAGATTAGTTTGTACATGGAGGCTGAATAATGGCTGAAGTTTTGAAAGGCAAACCCGTCGCCGATGCGATGAAGGAAGAACTCAAGCAGAAAGTCGCCGCCCTGAAGGGCCGCGGCATTACCCCGACCCTGGGGATTGTCCGGGTTGGAGCCCGTCCTGATGATCTTTTTTATGAGGGTGGTGCCAAAAAAACCTGTGACGCAGTGGATATGGCCTACCAGGTTTTTGAATATCCTGAAGATATTTCCCAGGCCGATTTTGAAAAGGCGATTGCCGAGGTGGGCAACAATAAAAGCATCAACGGAATCCTGATGTTTGCCCCGCTGCCCAAGCACTTGGACGAAAAGAAGATCCGTGATCTGATCCCGGTGGCCAAGGATGTCGACTGCCTGACCCTGGGCGCCGCCGCCAAGGTCTTTGCCGATGACCTGACCGGCTTCCCCCCCTGCACCCCGACCGCCTGCATGGATATGCTCCATTTCTACAACATCCCCATCAAGGGCAAGAAGTGCGTCGTTCTGGGCCGCTCCCTGGTGGTGGGCAAACCGGTTGCCATGCTCCTGCTCCGTGAACACGGCACCGTCACCATCTGCCACTCAAGAACCGAGAACCTGGCTGATGTCTGCAAAGAGGCAGAGATTCTTATCGCCGCAGTCGGCCGGGCCAAAATGGTCAAAGCCAATTTTGTCAAACCCGGACAGATTGTCATCGATGTCGGCATCAATGAAGACCCCGACAACCCCGGGAAATACTGCGGCGATGTTGATTTTGCCGAGGTTGAGCCGATTGTTGAAAAAATCACGCCGGTACCGGCCGGGGTCGGCTCGGTAACCACTGCGGTTCTCTGCAAACAGACCATTATGGCCTGTGAGCTGCAGAACGCATAAACTGACGTCAGACCGTATTCCTGCAGCTGAAAAGCCCGGTCTTTGACCGGGCTTTTTTTACTTTTGCCAACCGTATTTTTTGGGAGCTATCCATGAGCATCAGAAAGGCGCTGGAAGAAAGGGAACGGCACTACCTCTCCCCCCATGCAGCCCTCAGCAGTGAGTCAACCGGGCGCCAGCGCCCGGAACCGCCATGCAACTACCGGATGGCTTACCAGCACGACCGGGACCGCATCATTCACAGCAAGTCATTCCGGCGCCTGAAACATAAAACCCAGGTTTTTCTCTCGCCCAGCGGCGACCACTACCGCACCCGCCTTACCCACACCCTGGAAGTCTCCCAGATAGCCCGTACCATCGCCAAAGCCCTGTACCTCAATGAAGATCTCACCGAAGCCATCGCCCTCGGCCACGACCTTGGCCATACACCCTTCGGCCACGCCGGCGAGGCGGTGCTTGACCAGCTCCACCCGGGGGGCTTCCGCCATTTTTTCCAGAGTCTCAGGGTGGTGGAAGTCTTGGAAAAGGAGGGCAAAGGGCTAAACCTTACCAATGAAGTCAGGGACGGCATTGTCAAACATTCCAAGGGCAAGGGAAGCATCCTTTCCGCCGATCCCAACTGCACCGCCAACACCCTGGAGGGACAGATCGTCAGACTGGCGGATATCATCGCCTATGTCAACCACGATATCGATGACGCTATCCGGGCCCAGGTGATCACCCGGGAAGAAATCCCGCGCTTCTGCCGGCAAATCCTGGGAGAAAGCCACAGCGCCAGGATCAACACCATGGTAAACGACATCATTGACACCAGCAGCCGTGAGCACGGCAGCCAGTTGCTCATCTCCTCCGCCGTCCTCGAAGCCATCGTCACCCTGAGGGATTTTCTCTACGACCGGGTGTATGACAGCCCTGCCGTCCATGGCGATTTCATCAAGGCCAAACGGCTACTGGAAGACCTGTATCATTTCTTTATTGACAACCCGACTGTTTTTCAGGAACAATACCACCACGCCTACCTTGAAAGCGCTTCACTGGAACAGAACGTCTGTGACTTTGTCGCCGGCATGACCGACCGCTATGCCTTTTCTCTTTACGAAGAAATTTTCCTGCCGCAGCCCTGGCTGATTAAGTGACGAACCGTTTCTAAACCTTTTCCCGGGGGAACATGTTCAGCACCGTATCCCGGGAATCTGAAGGAGGAAACTCATGCAAGAAGAACTGGCGACCCTGCAAAAGCTGTATAACACCCTGATCGAATTCATCGTCAACTACAGTTTCCAGGTGGTAGGTGCCATGATCATCCTGGTGGTGGGCTTTTTCGTCGCCCGCTGGCTTGGGAACTCGGCAAACAACCTCTGCACCAGGAAAAATCTTGATGTCACCCTGTCACGATTTTTCGGCAACGTGATCAAGACGCTGGTGATGATTTTCGTCATCATCATCACCATGGGCAAATTCGGCATCTCCATCGCTCCCTTCATTGCCGCTCTCGGCGCCCTCGCTTTTGGCAGCACCTTCGCGTTCCAAGGCCCCCTGTCCAACTTCGGTGCCGGCTTGGTGATCATCCTTACCCGCCCCTTCGTGGTCGGCAATACGATTACCATCCAGGGCGTCTTCGGCATTGTGGAGGAGATCACCCTGACCACCACCAAACTGTCCACCGAAGACGGCGAACAGATTACCATCCCCAACAAACAGATTATCGGCGAAGTGTTGCACAACTCCTTTGCCAACCGGGTGGTGGAAGGCTCCATCGGCATCGCCTACCATGACAATCCCGAACTGGCCATCGAGGTGATCAGAAAAACCCTGGACAGCTTCCCCCAAGTGGCCGGCGATCCGACGCCCCAGGTGGGCATCGAGGCCTTTGCTGATTCGGCCATCGCCATCGGCATGCGCTACTGGGTTCCCACCCATCAATATTTCCAGACCCTCTACCAGGTAAACCAGCTTGTCTACCAGAACCTGCTGGCCGCCGGCATCACCATCCCCTTCCCGCAACAGGATGTGTATATCAAATCGATGCCGAAAAACAGCTAACCACGTGCATAAAGCAGCGAGGATATAAACCTATGATCTGGATAAAAGGATAGCCAAGGATGAAAAATTCTTGAGGGAATGAGGTTTCTTAATCGGGATAGGCAAACCAAACCAGTAATCAAAGAATCTGCAACCGCTAATGGTAACAGCTGGGACAGAACTGCCATTATTTTTTTGATAACTTCAATAAGGCAAACACCATGGATATTATTGATGCTCTGGAAGCTGAACTCACCAAGAACCCGCACAACGTCAAGGCCAGAAAGCTGTATGACACGGACCATGCCCAGGCGATCCATATCACCCTGGAGCCGGGTGAGGCCTTAAAAAGACACATCACACCGGTTGATGTTTTCTTCTATGTGCTTGAAGGGACGGGAATCATTGAAATCGGCGAGGAAAAGCGGGAGGTTGGGACGGACACCCTGATCAGCAGCCCGGCAAAGATTCCCCACTGCTGGTATAATGAAAGTGACACGGTTTTTCGTGTCCTGGTGGTCAAGGTGCCACGGTCGACGGAATCAACCAGATTATTATAAACATCCTTTTTGCTCTAATTCTGCAACGAAGGTTATCAGCTAGACACGCTTCTGGCTGGGAATAATGGAAGTCGGCATAAAGTGTTTCTAGTTTTAGCAAGTGCCCAACAACGGAGATGATGCACATGATGGATGAAAAACCAGCGAAAGACCCTGTGGATTTTGGCCCAGGACTGAAAAAAATTCGCCAACGTCGATGGTTGCTTTGGTTGCTGATTCTCATTTACGTTCCAGCGATGATGGTTGCTCTTAAGTACCCCGGAGGCTATGATATGGCCATAAAAGTCTTCATTGCCTGGATCATCCTGCTTTGCATCGCGGTATGGCTTGCCGCGGTCATTCGTTGTCCCGATTGCGGAAACTATTTCCACACCAACGGCCCAACCTTCTTTCCGGCCCGTCGCTGCCTCCACTGTGGTCTGCATATTAACGCCGACAAAAAGGGCGATGACAGGACCAGCAGGAAACCACACCCCTCGTAACTGCATCTCATGCGTCTGTCCCAAACCCTCGGCATCAAAAAACCCGGCCACACGGCCGGGTTTTTTAGTAGCGAGAGAGGTTGTCTGTAACAAGACCCTGCTTTTAGCAACGTAATGTTTTTTCTCTTTTCATGAGAACACCTACAACCAGGGGACAACTCTCAGGCATAACATCTGATTTATGATCCACTGCCCTTAAAATCAAAGCTGATCTTTGTCTGGATATTCGTGAGGTGAGAAAATGCGCCTTTCAGCATTGTCTGTTCAATGTCAGTAAGGGCCTTGAGATTGATGAAGTTATTCGGAATCAGGTTGTTGTCGATCATGGTCGCCTGATGCTTCAACCTGATCTGCATCAAGTAGTTGTAAACCTGAATTGTTTCATTATACATGGCCTTTTTGAGGATGCCCATTTCATGCAGCCTTTTCAGCCTCATGATGGTGTTGGTTTCGTCAACCTGATGCTGCAATGCGTAGATCCTGGAAAAATTCAACAACAGCTTCATGGCATTTTTGATATTGAAAGACTGTGATTTCTTATCCGATGAATCGACGACAATATTCCCGAAAAAACCAATGGGTGGCTTGTAAAGCAGGGCGTTCTGGGCAAAATTGATAAAAAAAAGTCTGTTCTGCTGCAGGAGATTGTCGGTGAATTGCCGCAGCTCATCAGTTAACCGCTCACTTCCATAGATGCTTCTAAAATCGAAGAAAATATTAATTTCCAACAAATCCTGGGCTGTGGCGCCGGTTATCCAATGATGAAAATAACCTTTCCAGACTGCCAGGGGTTGACACCACTTGGGATTTCTTGCCATGATGTCACCCTTGCAGAGGGCATAGCCCACACGATCGAGATCCCCGCAGACCCTTTCACCGAGTTTCATGAAATATGCATGTGTTTCTTTCTGTTGATCTTCGCCAACGTCTTTGAATATAATACTATTGTCCTGGTCAGTTACCAGGGTCTGCTCCGCCCTGCCTTCGCTGCCGAGGGCTACAAACGCAAATTCTGTTGGCGGTGGTCCCAGCTCATTGATCGCAAAGGTGATGATCTTTTCATTGATTAAATCAGAAACCTTGCTGATCAGCTTGGTGATATTTTCAGATTTTGCCCCACTGTCGATGAGTGTTTTAATCAGCTTTGGAAGCCTTTTGTGCG
Source organism: Candidatus Anaeroferrophillus wilburensis (assembly GCA_016934315.1). Classification (NCBI taxonomy): domain Bacteria; class Deltaproteobacteria; order Candidatus Anaeroferrophillales; family Candidatus Anaeroferrophillacea; genus Candidatus Anaeroferrophillus; species Candidatus Anaeroferrophillus wilburensis. Next base: position 75,421 of record JAFGSY010000013.1, read on the forward strand.
CTTCGATAATTGCTTCGATGGACTCCGCTTCGCTGATTTCTCTGATCAATAACGAAGATGAAAAGCGATGGAAGTGGAGAATATCCTGATTGTCTATGATACCGTTGATTCTGCCCTCATCATCCCTGGTGAGCAAGTGCTGAACGCTTTCATTCTGGGCTACGAGCACCGCTTCAAAAATCAGGGCATCATCCGGCACTGAAATGATCGGCGAACTCATTATCTCATATACGGGTTTGTCAGGCGGCATGTTTTCCGCCACAACCCTGCGGGTAATATCGTAATCGGTTACTATGCCTATGGCATCTTCTTGTTCGGTCTGAATAACAATGGCATGTTGTTTATTTTTTTTCATCATCTCGGCCGCCGTTCTGATCGAGCTGCTCATTCTGCAGGTCAGAGGGCTGCGGGTAAATTCCTTGATCGGCTGATTGATGAAGAGCAGCGACGTCTGCAGCTCAACAATAAGGTTTTCACGTTCATGTTCAAGCTTTTTCCGTTCCGTGATATCCTCCATGATGCCTTCGTAATAGTTGCCGCCCCCTTCGTCATTCAATCTCTGCCCTAGGGAAAGGGAAACTACCATGCCGGTTCCATCATGCCTTTTCAAGAGAACGACCTTTTTTTTCACAAAACCTTCTTTTTTAAGCAGTGCAGAGATATCCTTCCATGACTGGGCATCGATAAAAAGATCGGAGATGGCAGTGCTGAACAGCTGTTCCCGAGTGGTGAAGCCGAAAATTTCAGCTGTTGCCGGATTCGCCTCAACAAAGTTCCCTTTTCTGGAAGAGTCTATCCTGAAAACCCCTATATGGAGATTATCAGTAAGCGACTGATAACGCTGTCTGCTAAGCCCTAGCTCTTCTTCAATTTTTTTATTGCTGCTGATATCTTTCAGGGTCAGAATGCACCCATCTTTACCTTCAAAAGTAATGGTTGCCACTGAAATCAAAATTTCCAGCAGCGTACCGTTGGAAGTACGCACCATTGCTTCAAAAGAGGGGCTTGTTTTCCTATTTGCAACGGCATCCCTGTATTGTCGGTATCCTTTCTGACCTTGGGCAAAAACAGCTTGAAGATCTGCGTCGGAAAGTGTTTGTTCGTAGCCAAGCATTGTTGCAACAGGTTTGTTGGCATGTACCAGGCGACCCTCGATAAACATCAGCACCCCTTCGGTAGCCGCTTCAACGAGGGTCCGGTATTTTTTTTCTGATTCCTGGAGATCTTTTTCCGCCTGTTCACGTTTCCGCTCTATTTTCATGCTTTCCAGGGTAATAAAGAGCAGAATCAAAGCAATAAGGAGGGTTATTCCAGAAGATATCTTCATGAGCATGCTGCTCATACCAGCAATCTCATCTTTCACATCTTCATAATAAATTCCGGTGCCAATGATCCAACCCCAAGGCGGAAAGCTTTTTACATAGGATATTTTGGGAACGATCCTGGTTTGGTCGTCTTTCCACTGCCACATATAATTAACAAACCCATCGCCATACTTGTTGGCAATGTCAACCATCTCGACAAACAGCTTTTTTTCATGCATATCGGTATATTCGGAGAGATTGGTACCATTCAAATCATCGCGGTATGGATGCATGATCATGACCGGAGCAGTATCAGTTATCCAAAAATAATCCTTTCTCTCCTTCCCGTAACGCAGACAGCGTATTCCCTCAACAGCTCTTTTCTGAGCCTCTTGCTTAGTCAACAGTCCCAGTTTCTCTTTTGTATGTTGTTCATCGAGAATGCTCCAGGCAGAATTGGTCAACTCACGGATCATCTCCCTTTTATCTTCAAGCAGCTCTCTTTGTACTGAGGGGATAATGATGATGAACATAGAGACGACAAAAAGGATAATCGCGACCAATGTCGGTACGATTATCCTCAGGGAGAAGCTCTTCCAATGGTGATCGTGCTTCATGTTTCCCTCGTCCCTTTTTTTCAACCCCTGTTCAGCGTATAAAGAATGGCAGCCGGCTCTTGCGGGAAACATACGGGATTTCTATGGCCGGTGACCGTTGAAATGCGTCGGACACTTGTGAAGGACCCTTAATACATCATGCCTCCGACATAAACCCCGGCACCAACAAACAAATCAGTTCCAGGCACACGATAGATATAGGTTATTTTTTTCCATGGCGTTGCATTGCCGGGTTTTGGCCACATATATTCAACCCATCCATGTCCTACATTCCTTGCCATATTGACAAAATGAACAAAAAGAGCTTTGTCCTTGGGGTCGGTGATGAGCAGGACATGATCTCGGCGGGTCAATTCAGGTTTGATCGGGTGAGCCAACATCTTGCCATTAATATCCATAAGGAAGACATATGAATCTTTCCAGACAAAAGGACCTTGCGGGTCACCGATAATTTTTGTTGCTTCTTCCAGACCTTTCGAATTGATTAATGCGGCAGCTTCATGACACTTGACGACACACTCCTCTTTCGTGGCGACATTGTCCGCCCAGACAGTTGCCGAAAGGAAAAGAACCATCCATAGGGCCGCAAACACACATACTTTTTTTATCATTTTCTGTTTCTCCTTTGAGGAAGGTGGCATGTTATTTAATCCAGGGCCTGCCGACAGGAAGGACATCTCTTTCAAAAACCTGGGCAAAAATAGCGTGGGCCATCATGTACCATGCCGAAAGTGCGCAGAGCATCAGTTCAAAACCGGCAATTTTGACAAGTTCAGGATAGCCAAAATGGGCTATGTCCAAAAGAATGAACCCAATGAGCAGCAGTGAAAAGGTCACTGCCATGGCTCCGTGGATTTTCATTGCCGGGATCCACAAGATAAAGGTGTACAGAGTCCAGCCAACCAAAAACCAGCCGACGTCTGTAGTTGATGAATGATAGATGTTGAAGTGGTTCAGGATAAAAATTAATCCCAAAGCAATCCAGAACGACCCGTAAGAGACAAAAGCGCTGTAGCCAAAATTATTGCCGCACTTGAACTCCTGAAAACCGGCAATCATCTGGGCCAGCCCGCCAAACACCAGTCCCAAGGCAACGATGGGACCTACCCCGCACCAACCAACATTGTGAAACTGCAACAACATGGTGGTAAGCCCAAAACCGGCCAGTCCTACGACCCCTGGATTTCCCGTTGTTGTTTCCGTATTTGCCATCAATGCCTCCCTGCTTAAAAATAATATAAACTATTGTGGTAACTGTTCCAACTAAGGTTGACATATAGCAATTGTTGTGCCGATCACCATCGGCTGAAATTTCCCCTTTAATAACAATCAGTTATAATTAATAGCTGCGACAAGGCACCTTATTATTCGCAGAAATGCGAAAGATCGGGCAACCGCAGATGGATGGGGATGAGAAGAAAGACTATGGATGAAATTGATGGCTGTGTTTATACAGGGGAAAAGCTTATTTTTGCAGGGATGCAAAAAACAGGGAAGGTAGTTGCATCTCTGCAAAAACCATGGTGGAGACTTTTGTTAGCAGTAATCCTCCCTCTCTATCCTGTATTTTTTCAGTTTGCGATAGATGGTCGCCAGATTCACGCCTGCCTGCCTGGCCGCCTCTTCAATATTGCCGTCCGTGGCTCGAAGAAGCTTGATGAGATATTCAGTTTCAAAACGGGTCAGGGAGCTGGAGTAATCAGGTCCTTGTTGCACATCGGCTTTCGCTGCTCCCTGGCTGTCGTTTCCGCTGAGAAATTGGCTCAACACCGGCACACTGATTTGCTTGCCGATCTCCACTGCCATGCATGCCTCTATGACATTGCTCAACTGGCGAATATTGCCCGGCCAGGGAAAATCGATCAGCATCTTCATGGCCTCCGGAGAAAATCCTTGAACAGCTGTGCCGAATTTTTGATTCTGCTCCCTTATGAAGTGGGTGGCAAGCAAGGGAATATCTTCATGTCGCTCTCTCAGGGGGGGAAGATGAATATTGACAACGTTCAAGCGGTAATACAGATCCTCGCGAAAAGTTCCCGACTCCACCTGATTCAGGAGATCGGTGTTGGTGGCTGAGATCAAGCGGACATCGACCCTGGTGGGAAAAACATCACCAATCCTCATGAATTCACGTTCCTGCAAAGCGCGGAGCAGGGTTTTTTGAACATTCATGGAGAGGTTGCCGACTTCATCAAGAAAGAGGGTGCCACCATCAGCGGCTTCAATAATTCCCTTGCGGTCAGTGTTTGCTCCCGTAAAGGCGCCTTTTTTATACCCGAACAGTTCACTTTCCAGCACTGATTCCGGCAGAGCACCACAATTGATGGCCATAAATCGCTGCCCGCTGCGCTGGGAATGATGGTGGATAGCTTTGGCAATCAGCTCTTTACCGGTTCCGGATTCGCCGCTGATCAGAACGGAAAGATCTCGGACAGCAATTTTACGCACCGTTTCTAAAATTTTTTTCAGCGATTGTGAGGAACCGATAATATTGTCAAACGAGCAGGTACCGGCAAGTTTTTTCTTCAGTTCATGATTTTCTTCCAGCAGCTGGGTCTGCTTCAGGGCATTTTTCACCCTATAGAGCAGCTCCTCCGGTTCGAAAGGTTTTGTAAGCATGTCATAGGCCCCCTTGCGCAGGGCTTTAATGGAAGTCTCAACAGTGGCATATGCGGTAATCATGATTACCGGCAGGTTGGCATCCTTTTCCTTGATTCTTTGCAGAACTTCAAGACCATCCATCCCGGGCATTTTGATATCGCTAATCACCAGATCCCATTGGTTGGTCTGGAATTCCATCACTGCTTCCCTAGGAGACGTGTATGCCTTAACCATATAGCCACTGCCACTGAGGACCGCTTCCATCATGCGGCACAAACCTTCTTCATTATCAATCAGCAGAATCCGTTTCTTGCTCATAGAAGGAATTCCTTGGGTTCAAAAGGCATCCGAATGGTAAACGTGGTTCCCTTGCCCGGAGAACTGTCAACATCGATGGTACCATGATGTTGTTCAATAATTCGCTTGGAAATCGCCAAACCAAGACCGGTGCCCTTCTTCTTGGAGGTAAAGAAGGGCTCAAATATTTTTTCCCTGTCAACCGCTGGGATGCCACAACCATCATCATGAAAAGCGATCACCAGATGCTGGTTGTCACGGCAGCACTCCACCCGCAGATGGCCGCCCGGCCGCATGGCGGCACCGGCATTGAGCATGAGATTGATGGCTACTTGTCGGAGCTGATCACCATCCACCATAATTGCAGGCAGCTGGGGATCGATGTCACTACTTATACTAATATGGTGCAGGTCACCATGGTTGGCTGCAAAATCAATAATATTTTCGAGCAGCTTCTTGATATCGGTCTCTTGCAAGGCTGGTTGCGGTGGGCGGGCGTAGCTGAGCAGATTCTGCACAATTTCGCGGCAGCGCTTGCTTTCATGCTTTATCTCATGGATATACTTAAAGTTTTCATCATTGTGATCAATCTTCTTTTCCAGATAGCCGGCATAACCGAGAATGATTCCCAACGGATTATTAATTTCGTGGGCAACGCCTGAAGAAAAGACTCCCAGAGAAGCCATGCGGTCCTGCTGGGCCAAGGTGGCCTCCAGCTCCTGGTTTTCTTTGATAATGCTTGTCATTTTGTTGAATGTCTGAGCCAATTCTCCCAACTCATCGCTGCTGCTGACCTCCATTTTTTCTTCCAATCGGCCGGTTTTGATTTTCTGAATTACCGAGATCATATGCCTGATGGGTTCGGTCACAACCTTGGATGTGTAGCTGACCAGCAGCATTGAAATGATGCTTGCCAGCATGGTGACCGCCATGGTTATCTGGATGCTGCGTCGGTTGATCATGTTTGCCGGTTGATAGAATTCATCTTCATAGGAACCGACTGCCACAATCCAGTCCCATGGTTCAAAATAGTCGTAGCAAACAATTTTCATCCGGGCAGCGGCATCCTCGGTGTTGCGCCAAAGATAGCGAATCCAGCCGCGTTTGTTGTTGCACATCTCTTTAATGAAAGCCTTTCCGCCGGCGTCACAAACATCAATCAGATTTTCCCCCTCTTTTTCAGGATGAATGGTGAAGGTTCCCTGGCTGTTCATGCAGAAAATATAACCGGTCCTGCCAACCTTCTTCTGCTTGATCTTTTCCTTCAAATCAGCCAGTGCGCGTTGTTCGAAGGCAATATCATCATAGCTTTCGGCAACGTAACCGGTTGCAGCGATAATCCAGTCCCATTCCGGAAAATAGAGATACGCTGCGATTTTTTCCCGGAACTCAATATCGCCGAGCGCCGGGTTGCGCCAGGGATAGCGGATATAGTGGACACTGTCCGGCTGGCCCTGGACCGCCTTTTGACACATTTCACTTATGAAGTAGCGGCCGTTGCCGTCCTGCTGCTCACTGATGTTCTCACCTTCCAAAACAATATGAACCTGCAGCTGACCATCGCTGCTCATGGCATAGACATACCCGCTCTCACCGATGCTGATCTGCTTTAAAGCTTTGGCAGCACGTTCATGGGCTGTCCGCAATGAAATACTGCCTTTTTTGTAAAGCTGATATTCAGCAGCCACCATGGAGGAAGCCAACCGTGCCAGGGAGGTCAATTCAGCAATAAACCGTTCCCGGCGCTCCTGCTGGTATACCTGAAATTGGCGATGATGGGCTTCAAACAGGTGGCGCGTAAAACTGACCATGTGTTCAAGATCATCTTTGCTGACGCAGGTAATCCCCTGGCGGGCCTGACGGGCTGAAAAATACCCGATGATGCTGCCGGTCAGGACCATCGGAATGATCACCAACGGCAGAACGATGAAAAACATTTTTGTGCGTAGCTTGGCGTTTTTGAAGCGGCTGGGCAAAAGCATGGGGATAGCCTGCCTTCAGGGAGACACTTTGGTGAGCAACCAGATCAATTAACCATTTGGGCGGTTATGTCGCGGCAGGCCTGCCCCACCGCTTAGTGGGGCTGAACGATTAAGGGCCTGGTCGTTCAGGAATTTCGAGATGATCTGAGCAAGACTGAATTATTTTATACAACTGGCTGATTCTGGTGGTAGTGGGGCTGACAAATCCGCCGATTATGATCATGCAGCTATGTTCAACTGCTGATCTTCCACATGTTATTATGCAAGGCAATGTGGAACTATTCGGGCGATTCCTGCAGTAATTTCGTACATAATTACACTAGCTTTGTCAATCACATAATAGCTACCGTTTGCCCGCCCAAAAAGGTGATGAATGACATCCCTCATCTATTGTTGATTATGCGGATAAAATTTTTTCTTAATTTTTTTTAGTCGATGGCGATAATTCAACAATAGCTATATTGTTTTATCACTGTATACTCATAGAGTAGAGGAGGTGATAGCATGAGTCTGAAAAGAAGAATATTGACAATTTTAATCTTGGCTATTGTGACCTTAATTTCAATAACGGTGTTAAATTTCTATACCAACCAGGAAAACACCACCTCCAGCGTTACCAACCTGCTGCTGGGTTTCGGAACGGGAGGCATTCTTACCCTGTCAGGCGTATATCTTCTCCACATCAGTTTTCGGCCTATCCATGGTTCCATGCTGGCCCTGAGAAAGGTCATGGACCGCGTGGAAAACACATCGACAAGGGCCTACATCACGTCAAAAGAGCTTGCTGAAGGAGCCGGCACGCAGGCCGCCAGCCTCGAAGAGACTGCCGCCAGCCTCGAAGAAATCAAGGCCATGACCATTACCAACGCTCAAAATGCCCGAGAGGGACGCTCCCTGATGGAAGAAACCCAGCATCTGATTGAGGATTCCGGTCAATCCATGACCCAAATGACGACAGCCATGGATGACATTTATAAGGCCAGCGGCGAAATCAGCAGAATTATAAAAAATATTGATGAAATTGCCTTTCAAACCAATCTGTTGGCCCTGAATGCCGCTGTGGAAGCGGCGCGTGCGGGAATCCACGGTGCCGGTTTTGCGGTAGTAGCCGATGAAGTGCGTAATTTGGCTTTGCGGGCCACAGAATCGGCAAAAAGCACCCAGGAAATGATCCAGAATTCACTTACCAAAGTAAAAGTCGGGGTGGAACTGGTTAATCAAACAGAAAACAAGTTCAAGGAAGTCATCAGCTCCACCTCGAAGATAAGTGAACTGGTGAGAGAAATCGCTGATGCCTGTACGGAACAGCATGCCGGCCTTGAACAGGTTTCTGCCGCCATGACTCAGATAGATGCGGTGACCCAGAAAAGTGCCCAGCAGGCTGTGGAAAGTTCTGACATCTCTAGTGAAATGCAGCAGGAAGCCGAAGGGCTTCGCGAGACAGTTGCCGGACTGTCGGTGGTTCTGGAGGGAGGTCATCTGCGTCATGAAGCCGAAAAGCTGGTCAAAAAAGCCATGACCATGGTCAAAAAAAGAGGGCTGAAAGCCACTATACAGGCTGCTCAGGATAAAAACGGTCCCTTGATGAAAGGCGATGAATTATACATCTATATCGGTTCCACCAAACTAGTCACCCTTTTAGCCCATCCCATTATGCCCGAAAAGCTGGTGGGCCCTGATCTCAGCAGCATGGCCGATATCAAAGGGAAAACATTCTTCAACGACCTTATCGAGGTAGCTGAAACAAAAGGGGCAGGCTGGGTCAGCTACTGGTGGCCTAAACCAGGAGAGCAGAAGCCATCATTGAAAAGCACTTTTGTGATGAAAGTGCCAGGGGAGCAAGCCTATCTTGGTTGCGGCATCTATGCATAAGGCGTCTAGCCCCCCATCATGCCATCAGAATGTTTCCCCTACCAGTTAAGAAACAAAGCTGCCGGGGAAAAAACTGACCTTATCTTAATCCAACCGTTTCTTGAAACGGCTGACGGCACTGCCAATAACGATCAGGCCGATCACGGTCAAACCGGTGATTGATGGCCAGAGGGCAGCGATGCCCACCCCTTTCAGAAAAATCCCCCGAATGATCACCAGCATGTGGCGCAGTGGATTCAAATAGGTGATCCACTGGACTATTGTTGGCATGTTGCGGATCGGAAAAACAAAACCGCTTAGCATGAACATCGGCAGAATGAAGAAGAAGGTGGTCATCATGGCCTGCTGCTGACTGAGGGAGATGGTGGAGATGAACAGCCCCAGACCCAGGGTGCTGAGCAGAAACAGGCAGGTGGTGACAAACAGCAGCGGTACGCTGCCGGAGATGGGAATGCCGAACCAGATGGTGGCAAAGATGGTCACCGCCACCATCTGAGCCTGGGCGATGAGAATGAAGGGGATGGTCTTGCCCAGAAGCAACTCAGCTGACTGCAGAGGGGTGACAATAAGCTGCTCCATGGTTCCCGACTCTTTTTCACGAATGATGGCCATGGAGGTGAGCAGCAGGGTAAGAATCATCACCAGGACGGCCACGATACCGGGAACATAATAATTCTGACTGTCCAGATTAGGATTGTACCAGGGGCGCAGACGGTCGTCCACCTGACCATATTCCAGGTGGCGGGCATAGAGCTCCTTGATCATGCTGGTGTTGAATTGTTCCAGGACGGCAACGGTGTGGGCCAGACGCACCGCCGTCATGTTGCTGGCGCTGCCGTCGGCCAGAATCTGCACCGGAGCCGTATCACCCCGTCGTATCCGCGAGGCAAAATCGGGAGGAATATGCACCGTCAGATCAACCCGGCGATGAACCAACAGGTCATCAAGCGCTGCTGGGCTCGCAACCCAATGGGTGATGCGAAAGGTTGGATTGCCGGTAAGGTTCGCCACCATCAGGCGGCTTTCAGGGGTCCGTGACTGGTCCAGCAGCCCCATACGGATATCCCGCACATCGGTGGAAACCACGTAGCCAAACAGAATAATCTGGAGCAACGGCACAATGATCAGCAGCGGCCGGTTCTTTCGGTCGCGGAAGAGCTGAATGAACTCCTTGCGCACCAGTTCGCGAATCCGCAGCCATTTCATGTTACAACCCTTCCCGCCGCATGGCCCGCAGGTTGAGCAAAATCAGGACGCCGCCCATGACAGCCAGGACGAGATAGCTGGGCCACAAAACGGCCAGACCAAGATTGCGCAGATAGAGGCCGTTGAGAATATCGATAAAGTAGGTGGCGGGCACCAGGCGGGTCAGCATCTGGAGAATGGGGGGCATATTGGTCACGGGAAAGACGAAATCGGAAAGCAGCAGAGAGGGCAGATAGGTAATGATGATCGCCATCTGGTTGGCCACCAGCTGGGATTTGGTCTTCATTGAAATGAGCAGACCCAGGGCCAGAGCCACCAGAATATACAGGCCGCTGGCCAAGAGCAGCAGCCAGAAACTGGCCTTGATGACCACGTTGAACAGCAGCTGCCCTATCAGTACGGCGATCAGCACATCAATCAGGCAAATGATAAAATAGGGAATCGCCTTGCCGGTGAAGAGTTCCAATCCGCTGATGGGCAGGGACCGCAGGGTTTCCATCGTCCCGTTTTCATACTCCCGGGCAATGACCAGAGAGGTGAGGATGGCGCCGACGATCATGATGATAATGGCGATGATTCCCGGGACAATAAAGTTGCGGCTTTCCAGGTCTTCATTGAACCAGACGCGCAAACGCCCTTCAACCGGAACATGAAGGGGCTCGATGCCCTGCCTGTTGAGATAGCCTGCCAGCTGGCGCCGGTTGTACTGTGAAACGAAGGCTAGCATGTAGCTGCGCGTCAGACCGGCATAGTTTGGATCGCTGCCGTCAATGAGGATCTGCAAAGAACTCATGCGGTCGGCATGCAAATCAGCGCTCCAGCCGGGTGGAATGACGATCCCCAGGGCAGCCTGGTTGCAATCCAACAGGTTGCTGAGACTCCGCGTTTCGGTGACCAGACGATCCACCTGAAAATAGGGGGAGGCATCCAGCTGGCGGACCAGATCGCGGCTTTGCGGAGTATGGTCATGATCCACCACCACGGTGGGGATATGATCCACATCCAGGCTGAGGGCATAGCCGAACAGCAGAATCAAGAGCAGGGGGACAGCAAACGCAAGGTAAAGGCTGCGGAAATCGCGCAAAAGGTGCAGGTACTCTTTGCGGGCAATGGCCCGGACGGTCCGCAGCTTCATGGGGATTTCCGGGCCATGAGTTTGACAAAGGCATCATTGAGATCGGCATCGGGCCGTTGGGGAAACTGCTCCCGAACGATGTCGTCCGGTCGCCCGGCAGCCACAATGCAGCCGTCATTGATCATCACCAGACGATGACAGTGGCGGGCTTCATCCATGTAGTGGGTGGTGACGAATACCGTGATACCCTGCTCTGCCAGCTGTTCGATGAAGTGCCAGAACTGCCGCCTCGTCAACGGATCAACTCCTGAGGTTGGCTCATCCAAAAAAAGGATGGCCGGCTTATGCAGCAATGCGCAGCCTAAAGCCAGGCGCTGGCGCCAACCGGGCGGCAGCTCGGCGGTAAGCCGGTTTTTGACCTCCTGCAGGCGGGTTGTCTCAAAGACCCATTGCAGGCGCTCGGCCCACAGGTTTTCAGGGACGTTGTAAATCCCCAGATAGAAGCGCACATTTTCCAGGGGGGTCATGTCGGTGTAAAGCGAGAACTTCTGCGACATGTAGCCGATGGATTGTTTGATGCGCTCCGTCTGGGTGAAAATGTCGTTGCCGCCAACATGGCCGCTGCCGCTGGTTGGCGTGATGATCCCGCAGAGCATGCGGATGGTGGTCGATTTGCCGGCGCCGTTGGGCCCCAGAAAGCCGAAAATTTCACCCCGAGCCACCTGAAAAGAGATGTTGTCAACGGCGGTAAAATGGCCAAACCGTTTGACCAGGTTGTCAACTTTCACTGCTTCAGCCGGCAAAACTGCCCTCCGCAAGCCGGGGATCGGCCGCCTCTATCCGTTGAATCATGGCCTCCTCGAGGCTGCCGCCCTGGACCATCAAGGCGGCAGGCGGCAGGATATCCAGCACTTTGCCGGCATGCATGAGAATCAGTCGATCGCAGCGCTGACCTTCGTCCATATAAGCGGTGGCCACCAGGATGGTCATGCCGTCGGCCTTCATCTGGGTGAGAATCTCCCAGAACTCTCCCCGGGAAACCGGATCGACACCGTTAGTTGGTTCGTCGAGAATGAGCAGCTCAGGCTGATGGACCAGCACGCAGGCCAATCCTAGCTTCTGCTTCATACCGCCCGACAGCGCCCCGGCAGGGCGATTCAGGAAGGGCAGCAGGTGGGAAAATCCCAGGTACCGCTCCTTGCGGCGCCGGCGTTCAGCTCCGCGAATGGCAAAGATGTCCATGAAAAAATCAAAGTTTTCCTCCACCGTAAGATCCTGATAGAGGCCAAAGCGCTGGGGCATGTAGCCGATACGTTGTTTGACCTGGGATCTGGCCAGCACGGAGTCGTGTCCATCGATGAGAATGCGGCCAGCCGTGGGTTTGAGCATGGTGGCAATCATCCGCAGCAGGGTTGTTTTGCCGGCGCCGCCCGAACCCAGGATGCCGATGGTCTCACCCCGGGCAACGCTGAACCGCGCCTGGTCCACCGCAATCAAGCCGCCGAACTCCTTGACCGCATCCTCAACCTGAACAAAATGGCCAGCGGCTGCTCCAGAGCTGTCATTGCAGCCAGGCATCGGCAGGCATCCCCGGTTTGAGTTCGAAGTTTTGGTTGTCGATGGATACCTTGACCAGGTACACCAGCTTGACCCGCTCTTTGTGGGTCTGGATAATTTTGGGTGTAAATTCACTGTCCGGCGAAATGTAGGTAACTCTGCCAGTGTAGGTCTTGTCGGGAAACGTGTCGATCTTGACCGCAACGGACTGTCCCGGCTTCACCCGGCCGATTTCAGGTTCACCGACAAAAATCTTCAGATCCACCCGCGACAGATCAGCGATGGAAAGCACTTCACGACCGACCGTAACCACTTCGCCAGGCTCAACGTTGCGACTGGTGAGAATGCCGGCAAACGAGGCCGGCAATTCACTGTAGGACAATTGAATGCGGGCCGCCTCGAGGGCCGCGGCAGCCACGGACACCTGGGCTCGTCCAGCAACCACCTGCCGTTCGGCAACCTCAATCTGTTTCAGGTTGCTGCGGGCCAGTTCCAGCGCGGCCCGACTTTCGGCCAGTCGGGCCCGGGAGGCAGACACCGACTCCTTGCGAAAGCCCTCCTCGGCCATTGTCAGGTTCTGTTCGGCTTGTCCATATTGTTTCAGCGCAGTTTGCAGCCGCAGATCCTGGGCATCTTTGTCACTGAGTGAGATCACCTTTTCAGCGAAAAGCTGGTCAGCTCGCGCTGTATCTTTGCGAACTTTTTCCAAGGTTGACTGGGCTTCGTCAACCACAAGGCGGGCTTTCATAACTTCTTGGGGCCGGTAGCCGTCGGCCAGCTCACGGTACTGAAAGTTCACGCCCTGCGCCGCCGCCTCGGCCCGGGACACCTCCCATGGCAGGGTCTCCTGTTTGAGCGCCAAAATGGCCTCCAGGGCGGTCAAGTTGGCTTGGACTTGGGCCAGATTGGCTTCGCCCTGGGCGACCTCGACCAAAAACGGCTTCTGCTCAAGGCGGGCAAGGATCTGGCCGCTTTTAACGGCTTGCCCCTCATCTACCAGAACTTCGGCCACCCTACCGGGAACCTGAAACGCCAGGTTGGCCTGGATAACCTCGATGGTGCCGGAATAGTACTGTTCATGGGACCGACGCCGGTGCTGGCCCCAGATAACCAGCCCGGCCACAACAACCAGTAAGATGAGGGGAATAAACAACAGTGCCCGAGACCTGCCTTGCAGTTTCATAACCGCTCCTTGGCAAAAGACAACAATTTGTCCCAATCTGACGGATCTTATTCAATCGGAGGTCGGCTGCCAAGTTGTTTTAGCTGTGGCTGCACAGGTCAAAGGTCAGCTCCCCAGATATGCTTTTTTCACCTCTTCATTGGCCAGCAGGTTGGCGGCTGTATCGGCCAAGGTGATGCGGCCGGTCTCCATCACATAGCCGCGATGGGCCAGTTTGAGGGCCTGGTTGGCATTCTGCTCCACCAGGAAGATCGTCGTGTTGTTTTCACGGTTTATTTTACGGATAATCTCGAAAATCTGCTTGATGATGATCGGTGCCAGGCCAAGGGAGGGTTCATCAAAGAGCAGCAGCCGCGGCCGACCCATCAGAGCCCGTGAGATGGCCAGCATCTGCTGCTCGCCCCCGGAAAGGGTGCCACCCATCTGGCTCCGCCGTTGGGCCAGAATGGGGAAAATATCCATAACCATATCAAGATCCTGGCGGATGATGGCCTTGTTGGACCGCAGATAAGCCCCCATCTCCAAATTCTCCTGCACCGTCATCCCCGGGAAAATTCGCCGGCCCTCGGGGACCTGGATAATACCCATGGCAACGATAGCATCGCCGCTGAGCCCCTGAATCGGTTGTCCCTGGAAAAGAATCGATCCGGAACGGCAGGGAACGATGCCGCAGATGGACATCAGAGTGGTCGTTTTGCCGGCTCCGTTGGCACCGATGAGGGTGACGATCTCCCCCTCATCGACCGTCAGGCTGATCCCTTTGAGTGCCTGGATATTGCCGTAAAAGGTGTTGACATTTTCGATCTTAAGCATCGTCACCACCCTCACCGAGATAGGCCTCGATGACTTTCGGATTACGGCGGATCTCCAGCGGCGCACCAACCGCTATCTTTTTGCCGTATTCCATCACATAGATGCGGTCGGAAATATTCATCACCAGTTTCATGTCATGCTCAATGAGCAAAATGGCAATCTTCTCCTCATCGCGGATGCGGACAATCAATGCGTCCAGCTCCCTGGTTTCCAAAGGGTTCATCCCCGCCGCCGGTTCATCCAGCAGCAACAGGAACGGATCGGTCGCCATCGCCCGGGCCACTTCCAGCCGCCGCTGGGCGCCATAGGAAAGATTTTTGGCATAGTCATCCGCCGCGTCAGCAAGGCCGACTTTTTCCAGCAGGGCATAACTTTGATCGACCGTTTCCCGCTCCTGCAGGCGGGATTTCTGCCCGCGGAGGATGGCACCAACAATGGTAGTCGTGGTCCGGCAATGACGGCCGATCATAACATTTTCAAGAACAGTCATATTTTGGAAGAGTCTGATATTCTGGAAGGTACGGGCCATGCCCAGGGCCGTTACCCGGTTGGGCTTCATACCGTTGAGCAGCAGAGGTTTGCCGGCCGGTGGATATGCCATAATCTCACCATGGGTCGGCCGGTAGATGCCGGTCACACAGTTGAAAAAGGTGGTTTTGCCGGCGCCGTTGGGGCCGATCAAGGCGACGATTTCACCGGTGCACACCTCCAGGGTCACACTGTCCACCGCCCGCAGACCACCGAAATCCATGGTCAGCTCCCTGACCTCCAACAGTTTTTTTGTCCGCTCAGCCATGGTGCGGCTCCCTGACGGCAGGCTTGCGAACATAGGTTCTCCTGACATTGGCAATCAGACCCTGGGGACGGAAAATCATCATCAGCACCATCACCGCCCCGAAGATCAGCATCCGGTAATCGGCAAAAGCCCGCAGATATTCAGGCATCAAGATCAGTACCAGAGCGGCGATGATCACCCCGATAATGGACCCCATCCCCCCCAACACGACGATGGAAAGAATAATGGCCGATTCCATAAAAGTGAAGCTGTTGGGATTAATATACGTATTGCGGGCCGCAAAAATAACCCCCACCAACCCCGCCCAGAAAGCGCCGAAGGCATAGGCCGACAGCTTGGTGCGGGCCATATCGACACCCATGGCAACACAGGCGATCTCATCTTCACGCAGGGCCATCCAGGCCCTGCCGATGCGGGAATCTTTGAGCCGATTGGTAACAAAAACGGTAAACAGGACCATGGCCAGCATCAGGTAGTAGGTGTAGGTGGTTGCCGTGGCGATACTCATATCAAGGCCAAAGAGACCGGGACGGGGGATCCCGGCAATTCCTTTGGCACCATTGAAAACCGCTTCCCAATTCTCAATGACTATTTTGGCAATAGAACCGAAACCCAGGGTGACAATGGCCAGGTAGTCACCCCGCAGGCGCAAAATGGGAAAACCCAGCAGGATGCCGAACAGCGCCCCCATCAATCCGCCGATGGGCAGACAGCTCCAGAAGCCCAGACCGAGATGCTGGTTGAGCAGGGCATAGGTATAGGCGCCGACAGCGAAAAAAGCCACATAGCCAAGATCAAGCAGCCCTGCCAGACCGACGGTGATATTCAGGCCGAGGCCAAGAACCACGAAAATCAACGCCAGCACCATGATATTGGCCTGGTAGGTATCGACGACCAGCGGAAAGATGATCGCCACCGACGCCAGGACCAGCAGAACCGGCCGGTAGAGGTGCGGATCATTGAGCAGCCGGTGGCCAAAACCTGCTGCCGGAGCCCCCTGCTCATCCTGTTCCGCCACCTTCAACCGCATCTCTTTGCGTACCAGTGCCCAGCGCCAGACCAATGAGAGGAAAAAAGCGCCGACCGCCACCCACAGCATGTTCAGCCAGCGCCACTCAACAACGTTTTTCAGCGTATTGACCTTGACCACCATCAAGGGAAAGGTCAGGAAGACAAACCAGAGGGCAACCAGCAGTGATCGTTTCAGATGACTAATCACGGCGCAAGAAACATCCTTTCATCCTGGCCAATTATGATTCAAAGCGGTTTTGGCCGCCAAGCGGACAACCCGAACGGTGATGCGAGACAAACACCTTGGCCAGCCAGAATGGCTGACACACATGAGCATAATCCATAACCGAATACCACAATCATGACCTTATACCTTCTGTTTCACCGCCTTACCCAGCAGACCGACTGGCCGCAGGATAAGGATCAGCACCAGCACCCCGAAAGCAAAAACATCCTCGTAGGCACTGGAAAAATAACCGGCGGCGAAAGCTTCGGTCAACCCAAGGACCAGACCGCCAAGAGCTGCTCCAGGGATATTGCCAATCCCCCCCAGCACCGCCGCCGTAAACGCTTTCAGGCCGGCCATAAAGCCGATATAGAAGTTTATCTGACCACTGCAGGAAGCAACCAGCACCCCGCCGATGGCCGCCAGCACCGAACCAACAACAAAAGTCACCGAGATCACCCGGTCCACATTGACCCCCACCAGCCGGGCCATCACCAGGTCCTGCTGGGTGGCCCGCATCGCCTTGCCTATGCGAGTATATTTGATCAGCAACGTCAAACCCACCATGGTCACCGCACTGGTGAGCAGAATAAGCAGTTCAGCTGAACCCATGATATGGGCAATCGGCTCCATGAATTCAAATTCGGGAATCAGTTCAGGAAAAGGCAGAAAATCAGGCGTCTGGGCCAGGAGGACATAGTTTTGCAGGAAAAGAGACATGCCGATGGCGCTGATCAGCGGTGACAGGCGCGGCGCATGGCGCAGGGGCCGGTAGGCGATTTTCTCCAGGGTGTAGCCATAAGCAGCCGCATAGACAACGGCAATCATGGCCGCCAGCACCAGAATCGAAACCCCGGTAAACCCATAGATGGTCAGAACGCCGGATACAATAAGGGCAACAAAAGCACCAATCATGTAGATTTCGCCATGGGCGAAATTGATCAACTGAATGATGCCGTAGACCATGGTATAGCCAAGGGCGATCAAGGCATAGATGCTGCCGCGCACCAGCCCGCTGCAAAAAAGTTCAAGGAAATAGTCCACTGATCATCAACCGCGGTGGGAACGGCCAACCGCCCCAGTTATGGCAAAATTACGGGGGACAGGCCAGATGCCTGTCCCCCGCTCGTAGTCTCCAGGGAAGCTTTTATTTGTTCAACTCTATAAAGACGCCGTCCCGGACCTGGTAGACTGAAAAGCCCACCCCTTCGGCATCCCCCTTCTGATCAAACCTTATCGTCCCGACTGCCGTGTCCACAAAGGTATTCTTGAGAGCTTTTTCCAGATCCGCGTAGCCGGTGCCGCCGCTTGTCTCAATGGCATGCAGCACCGCCTGCATGGCGGCATACCCCTGGTCAAAAAAGGTACCGGGCTCCTTGCCATATCGTTTGACATAGTCGGCATGGGCCTTTCGATTCTCTTCATACCTGCTGACATCCATGGGACCGGTGGCATAGACCCCTTCGGCACTGGCGCCGGCAATCTCCAGGAAACCATCCCCCTTGATACCGTCGGGACCAATAAAAGGAATCTTGACCCGCTTCTTCTTCATCTGGGAAACCAGCTTGGAAGCTTCCGGGTGATAGCCGCCGAAAATGACCGCATCCGCCTTGTTGCGGCGGACCTTCTGAACCACGGCCGAATAATCCATCGCCCCAGGGGTCACCCCCTCAAACATCACCACCTCGGCATGGCCGCCGGCCTCGATGAACTTTTTTGAAAAATCGGCAAACCCTTTGCCATAATCACCCTTGTCATGGAGAATGGCAACCTTTCTGGCGCCCAAGGTGCCGGTGACAAAGGTTGCCGCCAGCCGGCCCTGATCATCGTCAGGGGCAATGGTACGATAGAAGTTCGGGTACTCACCACTCTGGGTCAGGGGCGGATTGGTGGCCGATGGCGAGATGACGATAATCCCGGCTTCCTTGTAGATGCCCAGGGCCGCCTTGGTAGCCCCGGAGCAGATATGGCCGATAACCACGGCAACGTTCTGGGAAACCAGCTTGGTAGCTACGTTGGTGGCAATCTCCGGCTTGCATTGATCATCAAGGGGAAGGACTTCCACCTGCCTTCCCAAAACACCTCCAGCGGCATTAATTTGATCGGCAACCATCAACGCCGCTTCCTTGGTGGGAATGCCATAAGGTGCCAGATCGCCGGTATGAGGGCCGGCAACGCCGATTCTGATCGTCTCGGCGATGGTGGCCACTGCCGGCATCGCCAGAAAAGCAGCAATGACCAAGCCTGCTATCAGTTTGCGCATGATTTTTCCTCCCTGAGTATGCCTGCTAAAGCATACACATCAGAACCAAACAAGCTTGATGGCTTCGCAACAACTCCATCTTCTTCGTTAACCTGCAACCTTCGTCACTGGGTTGTACTGGATGGTCAACACATTCATCAGGTTTTGCTTGCCTCAAATCTGGAGCCGTTACTGCGCCATCCGGTTTGCAAAGCTTTTTGCCAGTTGTTATGGGTTCATCAAGCTTGAAAAATTTCTAACATACTTCATCATGGGCTGTCAATCCGTCCGGTCATCACCGGCCGGCACAATCATTCTTCCTTGACTGATAGCAATTGGTGTGTTTTATTCGTTTGGAAGAGATATTGACCCAACCACTCTATGCTCTTTTATGTGACGCTATGGCCCATCATATCAACACATCAGGATATGCCGCCTTGGTGAAACGGTTGAACCGCTTCCCCCAGGGAGCACCGCCATCGGATCTGCTGCATAAAATCCTCCAAATCCTCTTCCGGGAAAAAGAAGCTGATCTGGTCGCCCTGCTGCCGATCAAACCTTTCACCGCCGAAAAAGCCAGCCATATCTGGAAAAAAGATCTAACCGCCACCCGGAATATTCTCGACCAGTTAGCCGACCGCGCCCTGCTGGTGGACTTGGAGGAGAACGGGCAAACACATTATGTTCTGCCGCCGCCGATGGCCGGGTTTTTTGAGTTTTCCCTCATGCGGGTGCGGGATGACCTTGACCAGCAGATGCTCAGTGAGCTGTTCTACCAGTACCTGAACGTCGAGGAAGAGTTCATCAAGGCGTTGTTCACCGAAGGGGAAACCCAGTTGGGACGCACCTTTGTCCATGAACCGGCACTTTCTTCGACAAATGTCCTGCAGGTGCTGGATTACGAACGGGCCACCGAGGTGATCAACAGCGCCTCGCACATGGCGGTGGGCACCTGCTACTGCCGCCATAAAATGGCCCACCTCGACCGAGCCTGCGACGCACCACTGGAAATCTGCATGACCTTCAACACCACGGCAGCCTCGCTAAGCAAGCATGGTCATGCCCGCCCGGTGGACAAAAAAGAGGGTTTTGACCTGCTGCAGCAGGCTTATGAGCACAATCTGGTCCAGTTTGGGGAAAATGTCCGGGAACGGGTCAATTTTATCTGCAATTGCTGCGGCTGCTGTTGTGAGGCAATGATCGCCGCCCGCCGTTTTGCCATCCTCCATCCGATCCATACCACCAACTTTCTGCCCGCCGTCGATCACAACCTCTGCAACGGTTGCGGCACCTGTGTCGCCATCTGCCCGGTGGAAGCCATGGGCCTGGTTTCCGCCAACGATCCCGGAAAACCAAATAGAAAAATCGCCAAACTGGATGAAGATATCTGCCTGGGCTGCGGCCTGTGCGTGCGAAGCTGCAAGGATCAGGTTATTGAGCTCAGCCCCCGGCCGCAAAGGGTCATCACTCCCTTGAATGGCAGTCACCGGGCGGTGGTCATGGCCATCGAACGGGGGAAACTGCAGCATCTCATTTTCGACAACCGAATGTTATGGAGCCATCGAGCTCTGGCTGCACTTTTGGGCGTCATTCTCAAACTGCCGCCCATCAAACAGGCAATGGCCAGCCGGCAGATGAAATCCCGCTACCTGGAAGCCCTGCTGGCCCGGTTGCCGGTCTAAAAAACAGCTAACCGCCGCTCCAGG
This sequence comes from Candidatus Anaeroferrophillus wilburensis, assembly GCA_016934315.1. Classification (NCBI taxonomy): domain Bacteria; class Deltaproteobacteria; order Candidatus Anaeroferrophillales; family Candidatus Anaeroferrophillacea; genus Candidatus Anaeroferrophillus; species Candidatus Anaeroferrophillus wilburensis. The sequence continues at coordinate 95,909 of JAFGSY010000013.1, forward strand.
CATCAACAGGTTGGACAAACGGAAATTTCCGGTTATACTGGGCCATTATGACTGAAAAGAAAAGTTCCTGGAAACCGACCAGCATCCAGAAAGCTGTCATTCTGGCGGTTGCGGCCGTGCTGTTCTACACCCTTGGCGGATTCTTTCTCTTGCCGCCGCTGGTCAAACATCTGGCCGTCAAAAACATTACCAGGGCATTACACCGCCAGACGGCTATCAACCAGGTCAAAATCAACCCCTACCTGCTGACCTGTACCATCGACGAATTTAAGATTCAAAAGCAAGCCAGCACTGATGCGTGGATCACCTGCGACCAGCTGTTTGTCAACCTGCAGGCAGTTTCGCTGTTCAAACTGGCACTGGTGGTCAAGGAGCTGCAGGTGGTTAATCCCACTGTCTCGATCACCAGGAACGAGGACCGGAGCTATAATTTCTCCGATCTGCTCATCTCCCCCCCAAAGGATGCCGCTGAAAAAACCGGCAAACCGCTGCGCTTTTCCCTGAACAATATTTCCATTTCCGGCGGCCAGATCCAATTCATTGATACGCCGCGTCAGACCCGGCACCGGGTGACCGATCTCACCCTTGGCCTGCCGCTGATTTCCAACCTGCCCTACCACCTGGAAACCCATGTTCAGCCGTCTTTAGCCGCCCGGGTCAACGGTACGCCGGTATCCCTGCAGGGAACCACAAAACCGTTTGCCGATACCCTGGAAACCTCATTCAACATCGATATTGACCATTTGGATCTGCCTTTCTACCTGGCCTACATCCCCGGAGAAAGGAATTTTACCGTTAAGCAGGGAAGTCTGAGCAGCAAGCTGACCCTGGCCTATGCCCAGCCCCCAACTGATGCCGCCTATCTGAAGCTTGCCGGTGAGCTTGAATTTGAGAATTTGGCAATCACCGATAACGACGACCACCAGTTTCTTTCCCTGCCACGACTGATATTCACTTTTGCCCCGGCCAACCTGCTGGCCAGGGAAGTGCATATCGCATCAATGACCATCGAGGAACCACGGACCGTCATCCACCGACTAGCCGACGGCTCCTTCAAACTTCCCTCGCTGGTACTGCCGGCTACGGGAACAGATGAAAACCCTGCCGACCAGCCGCAGGAAAAACCTTTCTTGCTGACCGTCGACCAACTGGGAATGAACGGCGGCGTGGTCGACTTTCTCGACCAGATGCCAACGCCCAACTTTACCGCCCGCCTGGCCCCCATCGAGCTGGCGGTTGCCAATTTCACCACCAATCCTGATCACCAGGGAACCTTCACCGGTTCACTGCACAGCGATGGTGGTGAATCACTGGCCTTTGACGGCAGTTTTTCCGTCACTCCCCTGATCCTGACCACCCATGTCGCCATCCAGTCCATACCCTTACCCCGCTACCGGCCCTATTACCAGGAGATGTTCACCGGCATCCTGGAACAGGGGATGATATCGACGGCCGCCGATCTGAAACTGGTTGCCCAGGAGCCGGGGAAAACCATGCGGCTGGACAAGATCAGCGCTACCCTGGAAGGACTGACCCTCAGGGAAACAAAAAAAACCGGACGGATCATTGACCTTCCCCTGTTCCGGATCGAGGGAACCTCCATCGACCTCCTCAGCCAGGAGGTGGTCATCGGCAGCCTGGTTTCCGAAGGCGGCACCGTCAATCTGCAACGGCGGCCAGATGGCAGGCTAAACCTCCAGGAGTTACTTCCGTCGCCGGCAACCGCGGAAAAAAAAACTGATCCTGAGGCGACGGAAAAACAAGCCAAACCCTGGAAGGTGGATCTCGCCGACGGCAAACTCAGTGGTTTCACAATAGTAATCGACGACCGGGTCCCGGCCGCTGCGGTCACCACAACTATCGACAATATCACCCTCGATCTGGGACAGCTGACCACCAGAAAAAATCAGACCGGCTCTTTGGCCCTGGCCCTTCGACTCAACAAAAGCGGGACGTTCAAGGCCCGGGGCACGTTCGGCATCAATCCCCTGCAGGCTGACCTGACCTGCCAAGCCGACCGCATCACCCTTAAACCCCTGCAGGGTTATGTCAATGATGTTGTAGACCTGGTGATCACCGATGGCCGGGCCGGCAGCAAAGGCATACTGAAGCTGACCTCCGGACCGCAACAAGATATTGCCGTCACCTTCAAGGGGCAGGCGGCAATCAGCAATTTTGCCAGCGTTGACTCCCTGAAGGCCGGCAACTTTGTTTCCTGGAGGGTGTTGGAGATAACCGGCATCAACGCTGCCAGCCAACCCCGCACGCTGCAGATCGGCAATATATCACTCAAGGATTCCCATACCGACCTGGTGGTCAACCCCGACGGCCGGTTGAACCTGCAGGCAATGATGGTTGTCCCGCAAGAATCCAAAGCGGAAAAACCCTCGGAAACGGAAACTACGACAGCGGAAAATCCGGCCATGGCACTTACGGTGGGCGGCATCCAGGTCGCCAACGGCCGGTTCTCCTTCCAGGACCGTTCCCTGACCCCCTCCTATTCCATGGTTATGGATGAACTGAACGGCTCGGTGAGCCAAATCTCCTCGACCATTGAAAAGCCGGCTGAAATCCTCTTCAACGGCAGGTTGAACGGTGATTCCCCACTGGAGATCACCGGCACTGTGCACCCCCTGCTGGCTGACTTGTTTGCCGATCTCAATGTCTCGTTCACCGGCATCGACATGAGCCCCTTCACCCCCTACTCCGGCAAATTCATCGGCTATACCATCGGCAAGGGCAAGTTCACCCTGCAGACCCACTCCCTGGTTGAAAACAGGAAACTGACGGTTGATAATGACATTTTCCTTGACCAGCTCACCTTCGGCGATCCGGTGGACAGTCCCGATGCCATGAACCTGCCGGTTAAGCTGGCAGTTGCTCTGTTGCAGAACCGCCAGGGGGAAATCAGATTGAAACTGCCCATCCGCGGTGATTTTGACGACCCGAAGTTCAGTGTCGGCGGCATCGTTTTTAAAGTTATTTTCAACCTGATAGCCAAGGCGGTAACCTCACCTTTTGCCTTGCTTGGCGCCGCTTTTGGCGGCGGTGAAGAGGTAAATCTGATCAGCTTCGCCGCCGGCAGCGTACTCATCGACCAGGAAAACCAGCAGAAGCTAACAACCGTGGGCAAGGCCCTCTATGACCGGCCGGGCCTGAAGCTGGAAATCCTCGGCCAGGCAGATCCGGCAAGTGACCCCCAGGGCCTTGCGGAACTTCAGTTTCAGCGGCTGCTCAAGACCAAGAAGCTCAAAGCAATGACCAAAAAAGGGATAGCGGTACCGGCCGTCGATGATCTGATAATTGAAACAGCTGAATACGAGGAGTATCTTAAAAAGGCCTACAAGGAGGCCCCCTTTGAAAAGCCGAAAAACGTCATCGGCCTGCTGAAAAAACAGCCGGCTGCCGAGATGGAGCGCATGCTGCGTGAACACCTGGTAATTGCCCGGGATGATCTACGGCAGCTGGCCTACCAGCGGGCGGAAGCGGTCAAAAACTTCCTGGCCGGCACCGGCCCGGTGGAACAGGAACGGATGTTTCTCGCCGAGCCGAAAATTCCCGCATCAACCGCCGAGGGAGATTCTGCCGGAGCCCGTGAGGTAACGTTAACCATTAAATAATGAGGCTGAGAAATGAACAAAAAGGTTGTCCTGGTTGCCTTTAACGGCGAATTAATGTGTTTTGTCCACGTCCTGCTGCATGCCATTGATCTCCATGAGCAGGGCTATGACATCAAGGTCATCATCGAAGGCAGTGCCACCACCCAGGTCAGAGAACTTCAGGACTCGCCGGAACCCTTTGCCGCGCTCTTCCAGAAAGTCAAAACCCTCGGGTTGATTGCCTGCGTCTGCCAGGCCTGCGCCTACAAGATGGAAGCCCTGGACAGTGCCCGGCAGCAGGAACTGCCCATCTGCGCCGACATGTCAGGCCACCCCAGCCTGGCCCCTTACCTTGCTGAAGGCTACCAGGTCATCACGTTTTAACATCGTGTAGCTGCGGCGCCCCCATTCAGTGCCCCAACGGGCAGCAAGTCGCCCATTTTTTCTATGCGCCGGCTAGATTTCGACAACCGGCGCTTTTCTGTCTCTCTGAACCCCTATCATCATAAAAAAAACAGCTATCTTTTCTCCCCCGCCCTCCCTGACTGACATTTCTGCTGGTTGCAATATCCGTTTTTTTGCGGTAAAGAAGATCATTTGTGCAGAAGGGGGAATAGATGGAGTCGGTATCGGTCCTTGTGGCAACGACCAGCCAGTCGCTGGCCACGTTCATCAAGCAGGAACTTGCGGAAACTACGGTCACCGTTCATGTACTCACTGATCCCGAACAGTTCTTCAAAAAACTGAAAATCACCAACCCCGGGCTTATTCTACTGGATGCCACCTACCCCACCAGGGAGCAGACGGCTGATCTGGTCGGCAAATTGGGACAAAAATCATCCTGGAAAGAGATTCCCCTCGTCATTATCAAGACCTTTTTTGAACCTCTTGATGAAGCATTGCAGGAAATTGCTGCAGACCATATTCTCACACAACCATTCACCCGTGCTGACCTGTTGACGGTTCTGCAGCAGGCATCAGAGCAGCCAATCATCAATCACCGACCGGATGATGAGGAAGAAGTGATGACAGAGAGCACCAGCACCATAAACAATGCGAAAATCGCCGGGGACTACGCCGAGATTATTGAACTCACGGAAGTGGTTGAGGAAGGCGTACCACTTGACCAGCTTGAACCGCTTGCGGAGATCGCAACATCACCGGCATCGGCTTCGCAGACCGATGACCAAACAGGGGAGGTACCAGAAACAGCGGCGGTGATAGCTGACGAAGTTGATTTTGATTTCGATTTTTCCGGTGACGATCTGCTTGACGAACTGGAGCTGCTACCTGATGCTCACCCTGGCGAGAAAACAGAACCTGTCGTCGAAACAGCCGACCAGCCGGAGATTGCCGCCGGCGATACGATGGATACATTGGAAGAACTTAACCCTGACCTGGGAGCAACCACCACAACAGCTGAACCTTTGCCTGATGCAGCTGCAGAACCTTTGGCAGCCGCCGATGAAGAGGCTTTCATCGATTTCACTGAAGACCTGCCGGCGGCAGAACCCGCTGCATCGGCGGTTTCTGCTCCTGAGCCATCACCCACCGATGAAACACCGGAAGACTACCTGCTGCCCGGGGAAGAGGAGAGCTTTGCCCCCGGGACCGCCGACCAATCAGGATTTACTGAGGAAGGTGATTTTTTTGAGGCCGCACAATCAATCTCCGAACCGCCGCCCGCAACTCCGGAGCCGGCCGCCGAGCCCTCGGTGGTTACCGAATCGCCGGAGCAGGATTTCTCCAGCCAGATCGAGGGACTGACCCAGGAGTGGAGCCGGAAAATGCTGGTCAGCACCTATGCCAGCATGGACAAGCTGATCCAGGCACTGGGGGATATGGCACCCACCATTGTGGAACAGGTGGCCAAGGAGATTATTCCGCCATTGGCAGAAAAGATCATCAAGGCTGAAATTCAACGACTGGAAAAAAAGATTGAGGATGAAACAACATGACCACTGAACACGAATCGACGGAGTTGGATAAAACCTATGATCCACACCTCGTTGAAGATAGATGGTATCAATTCTGGAAAAACGAGGGGTTTTTTGCTGCCCGTACCGATACGGATAAGCCGCCTTATTCACTGGTAATCCCCCCGCCCAATGTCACTGGTTCCCTCCACATGGGCCATGCCCTGAACAACACCCTCCAGGATATTCTCGCCCGCTACCGGCGTCTGAAAGGCGACAACGTCCTCTGGATGCCGGGCACCGACCATGCCGGAATTGCCACCCAGAACGTCGTTGAGCGCCAGCTTCATGAGGAGGGTATCGACCGCCATGATCTGGGACGGAAACAGTTTATTGAACGGGTCTGGCGGTGGCGGGAAGAGTCGGGACGCACCATTCTGAACCAGCTCCGCCGCCTGGGTGCCTCCTGCGACTGGGACCGTGAGCGATTCACCATGGACGAGGGACTGTCGCAGGCGGTCAGGGAAGTCTTTGTCACCCTCTATGAAGACGGCCTGATTTACCAGGGAGATTACATCATCAATTGGTGTCCCCGCTGCCACACCGCCCTTTCCGATCTGGAAGTGGAATACGAAGAGCACCAGGGGGCTTTATGGGAATTCAAATACCCCCTGGCTGACGGCAGCGGCGAGATCATTGTCGCCACCACCCGGCCGGAAACCATGCTGGGCGATACGGCTGTAGCGGTCAATCCCGAGGATGAACGCTACCGGGAGATGCTCGGCAAGCAAGTCATCCTGCCGCTGATGAACCGCCCCATTCCGATCATAGCCGATTCCTACGTCGACCGGGAATTCGGCTCCGGGGCGGTAAAAATCACCCCGGCCCATGACCCCAACGACTTCGAGGTCGGCCAGCGGCACAACCTGGAATCCATCAAGGTCATGGATGAGCAGGGACGGATGAATGAAAACGCCGGCACCTATCAGGGACTGAGCCGAGAAGAATGTCGCACCAGGGTGGTGAAAGACCTTGAAGAACTGGGACTGGTAAACCGGATTCTGCCCTACGGGCACAACGTCGGCCACTGCTACCGCTGTCGCACGGTCATTGAGCCTTACCTCTCCAACCAGTGGTTCGTCAAAATCAAACCCCTGGCCGACGAAGCAATCGCCGCCGTTCGTCAGGGCAAAACCCGTATTATCCCGGCCAGCTGGGAAAAGACCTACTTCAACTGGATGGAAAACATCCGCGACTGGTGCATCTCCCGTCAGATCTGGTGGGGGCACCGCATCCCCGCCTGGTACTGCCAGGAGTGTGATGAAATCATTGTCTCCCGCACCGATCCTGACCGGTGTCCTGCATGCCAAAGCACGAACCTGGAGCAGGAAACCGATGTTCTGGACACCTGGTTTTCCTCAGCATTGTGGCCCTTCTCCACCATGGGCTGGCCGGAGAAGACCAAAGAGCTGGCACTGTTTTATCCCACCTCGGTGCTGGTTACCGGCTTTGACATCCTCTTTTTCTGGGTTGCCCGGATGATGATGATGGGCCTCAAGTTCATGGGCGATGTACCCTTCCGGGATGTCTATATCCATGCTCTGGTGCGTGACGAACAGGGACATAAAATGAGCAAGTCCCGGGGCAACGTCATTGACCCCCTGATTATGATCGACAAATACGGCACCGACGCTCTGCGTTTTACCCTCACCGCCTTTGCCGCCCAGGGACGGGATGTCAATCTCTCCGAAGCCCGGATCAGCGGCTACCGGAATTTCTGCAACAAAATCTGGAACGCGGCCCGCTTCGCGCTGATGAATCTTCATGATTTTTCACCGGAAACCCCGGTCGATCAGGTTGACTATTCCCTCGCTGACCGCTGGATTCGCCATCGCCTCCACGAGACGATTGCCGCCGTCGACAGCGCCCTGGCCGACTACCGTTTCAACGATGCCGCCCATGCCATCTACCAGTTCACCTGGCATGAATTCTGCGACTGGTACCTGGAGTTGATCAAGCCGGACCTGTTCCAGGATGCCGACCAGCAGCGCCGGGCCGCCAGCCAGGCAGTCCTGCTCGCCACACTTTCAGCGTTGGTCCGCCTGCTGCACCCGATCATGCCTTTCATCAGCGAGGAGATCTGGCAGAAGCTGCCGGGAACCGAAGGGTCCATTATGGCAGCCTCTTTCCCGGTTTTCGAGGAAACCAGCTTACAGCCGAAAGCGGCCGCTGACATGGAACTGGTAATGGCGGTGATTGGCGGCATACGCAACATCCGTGGCGAGATGGGTATCGCCCCGTCGCAGAAAATGACCGCCATGGTGCGCAGCACGGCTCCTGAAACAATCGTGACCATCGAAACGGCAGAACCCTCCATCCGCAACCTGGCCCGTCTGCAGTCGTTTAGCATCCTGAAAGATAATGAGCCCGTTCCTGCCAAGGCCGCTTCAGCCCTGGCAGCCGGCGTCGAAATCTATGTGCCGCTGGCCGGCCTGATCGATTTTGAGCTGGAAACCACCCGGCTGACCAAAGAGTTGAACAAAGCTATCAAAGAGCTGGCCCAGGTGGAGAAGAAACTTGCCAATGAAAAATTTCTCGCCAACGCACCGGAAGATGTGGTGCTGAAGGAGAAGGGAAAACAGGAAGAGCTGGCAGCCAAAGCGGCGAAATTCCGCGAAAGCCTGGAAAAAATCCAGCAGCTGGCGGCCGGCTGAACAGCGTGATGACTGGCTGCTCATCCACCAAGCCAGAAAACGACCTCGTCCTGGGCGGACCCGATGGACCGGTCCGGCTGGATCATTTTCTGCACCGCTGCTTCCCGGAAATTTCCATCCAGCAATGGAAAAAGGTTCTGGCCAACGGTCTGGTACGGGTGAACGGCAGTCAGGCTCGCAAAGGGACGATCCTGACAATCGCCGACTCGGTCACACTGCCCGAGCGGCTGCCGGCAGCGCTGCTCCCCGGACCGCCGCTGCCGGACCCCAGCGCTCAGCCAACCATTATTTTTGCAGATGATGAGCTGCTGATTCTGGACAAGCCAGCCGGCATCCATACCCATCCCCTTTCCCGGTCTGAACGGGGAACACTGGCCAACTGGTTGATGAGCTATGATCCTTCCCTGGCGGGAATCGGCTTTTCACCCCTGCAGCCGGGACTGGTGAATCGCCTTGACCGGGATACATCGGGGTTGATTCTGGTGGCCAGAAGCGGTGCTAGCTGGGAAAAATATCGGCGGCTGTTTGCCGGCAAGCTGGTGACTAAAATTTATCTGGGCATCGTTCACGGGATCCTGGCATCACCAACCACCGTTGATCTCCCCCTCATCCATCATCCCGGCCGCCAAGAGATGATGACCGCAGACATCCCGGCAACATTCAACGGTCGGCAGTTTCCGGCCGCCACCACCATCGAGCCACTTGTTCGCACTGAGAAAACCACCACCGTCCGCCTGACCATGACCACCGGTGTCACCCACCAACTGCGAGTTCATGCAGCGGCCATCGGCCATCCGCTGGTGGGCGATCTTCTCTATGGCAGTCCTGAAACCGCAGAGCCGGATCGCAAAACCGGTCGTCTGCTGCTCCATGCCCACCAGCTGCTGCTCCCGGACGACCGCACTTTTACCGCCCCCATCGAGTGGCCGGCGGCTTGACCAATAACAAGTGTCATGCTGAAAGTACTGCTTTTGCAAAAGGACTTGTTTCATGCCTGAATCTCAACCATTGACGGCAAAGCATTCCCTGAGGGGCCGTCTGCATGAAATCATTTTCGAGGACGACACGCCGGCCGGCAAAGCCTTTGACGTTATCCTTATCTGGTGCATCGCCATCAGCATCGGCGCCGTGGTTATCGACAGTGTCGCCACTGTTCACCAAACCTACGGTCGTCTGCTGCATACCATCGAGTGGTTTTTTACCATCCTTTTCACGGTCGAATACCTGCTCCGGCTGCTCTGCGTACAGCGCCCGGGACGGTATGCCGCCAGCTTTTTCGGCATCGTCGACCTGCTGGCCATTCTGCCGACCTACCTCAGCTTTATCGTTCCCGGCGGCCATTCCCTGCTGACCATCCGCCTGTTGCGGGTCCTGAGGATTTTCCGTGTTCTGAAATTGTCCCACTATCTGAGCGAAGCTCGCCTGCTGGCCACGGCACTCAGGGCCAGCCGCAGAAAGATCAGTGTCTTTCTCCTGGCGGTGGTTGCCATTGTTGTCATCATCGGTGCGGTCATGTACATCGTTGAAGGCGAAGCCCACGGCTTTCGTGACATCCCCACCAGCATCTACTGGGCCATTGTCACCCTGACCACCGTCGGCTATGGCGACATCTCCCCCCAGACCCCTTTGGGCAAAGCCCTGGCGTCGCTGGTCATGATCCTCGGCTATGGCATCATCGCCGTGCCCACCGGCATCGTCACCGCAGAAATTTCCAAAGTCGATAATAGACCACCTTCAAGCCAGGCCTGTCCGGCATGCGGCGCCGACGGCCATGACAGTGATGCCGTCCACTGCAAATTCTGCGGAACCGCCCTCTGAACAATCACCGGAAAAGCAGGGTTGGTTACGGCCGAAACCAGGTGAGCCGCCGCAGACCTTCGGCCTGCCGGTAGGCTGCTCCCTGGGAAAGGTAGGTTCTGGCAAGATCCTTGTCGGTCACCACACTGCCGGCTATGCAGTCAATACCATAGTCGAACAGCAGCGGATGCAACGGCGTACTGGGGCCCAACAGAACTTTGAAACTCTTCTGACAATGGGAGATAACCTCCGGGAAGGTACCGTTAATCAACGTCGTCGCGGTAATCAGGACAAAATCCGACCGGGGAAGCAGGTCGGCATAGCGGTCCACCCCCAGGTCCTCCCCCTGCGGATTGAGTTCAAACACCCAGAAATTTTCAAACATGCCGCTGCGACGCAGCCAGTCAACCTTGGGGAAATGGCCAAGGACTGCTATATTCTTGCCCTTCCCATGATCAACAATATAATCGAAGGCATCCTGCTCACCGGCCTTTTCCAGCACTGCCCGATGGTTGACCACCGAATTGATGGCCGCCATCCCCACCGCCCTCTCCAGCAGGTGATCGGAGAAAATCAGTTGGGCCAGCTCCCGGGTGCTTTTTTCGTGCAGTCGTCCAAGATCCCTGATCGGCTGCATGCAGCCGCCGGTGTTGACCGTTGAAGCCAAACCAACCGCAGGACCATCGATAAAAACCGTATGACGGAACAGTGACACCTCGCTGACCGGGCAGTCATCCAGATCGGCAACTATTTTTTCAATCATCTTTTTCTCCTTCCTGCCGGTAGACAGACCAGGCAGTCAATGAATGGTTCATGGCCAGGGCGAACCCCCGGGCCCCCCGCTGACGAAAAAAATGGACCAGCGACAGGGGATTGATTTGCCGGATAAGCATGAACCCCAGCCAGGTAACCAGCAACGCCCGCAGCAGCATAACCAGCAGTTGCCCGTCATGCAGGTTCGAAAATATGCAGATAAGCGTAACGGTAATGCCAAAGGGTACGAGAAAACCAATCCTCCCCATATCTCTGCAGGCCCCCACCGCGCTTGCTTTCCAGCTTCTCTTACGGCCGCGGGGCAACTCGACCGGCGGGCCGCCGTGGGCAACCAGCTTCCTGATCCTCGCCAGCCGCCGCTCGATAAAGCTGAAATCAAAGTGGTATGCCGCCAGGGTGATGCCCACGGCCAGCAGTATTTTTATCAGAAGGAAGGTCAAAAGAATGCTGCCCAGCGGGTAGGGACCCCAACCGGCAGCAGCGATAATACGGTTAAAGGCAGTTTCCAGCATCTCGAAATAAGCCCGGCCATATTTCAGCAGCGAAAAACCCAGGGAGAGAAACACGGTACTGACCGACGTGAGCATCGCCCCGCCGAGCATGGCAGGAAAATGCCAGCCAAAGATTGACGTCGGGAGAGCAAACAAAGCTCCCTGGGTAAAGATGTAAAACATCGGCTTCAACCGCGGCCCGGCGGGTGAAAATGACTTCAACAGGGCGGCAATAAAAGCAATCTGGTACAATCCCCGCCCGTTGAGCCGCCGGCCAAAGCCGATCATCATCATGACCTGCACCAAGGCGAGAAAATGCCCTTTGAAGGGCACCCGAACGGCATGCAGGACGGAACCAACGCCAACCTCCGTAAGCCCCGCAAGCACGGAAAACGCGGCAATGTTCCGGGCATCACGGTTTTCCAGATCATGGCAAATCTCAGCAATAATTTTTTCATGATCCTGCCGCTGATCGAGATCATAAACCTCGGACGAAGAAAGACCATAGCAGCGCACAACATCTTCAAGACAACGCTTCTTCACCACCAGAATCACCAGCGGCCCATGCTCCCCAGCCGCCTTCCTGATAACGGAATCAAACCCGTCACCGGCAAGCTCCAACGGGCCAATATCATCGAGCAAACAAACCTCGACATCACCAACCGCTCTCAATCTGGACAATACCACAGCCAGATTTTGACGGTTAAAATCGAAGCCGTTTTCCCGCCGTGCAGCCCAGGAATAGCTCTCGCCGGATGGGATGATTCTGAAGTCGTACCCACCTGCCGGCATGGCGCTCCGGTGCGCACGGGGACTGGCGATATTCGCCACCCCGGCCAGCCGGTACCTTTTCCGCAGCACCGTTTCAAGCTGCAGCAGAAGTGTCGTTTTGCCGGTGGCAAGATCACCGGTAATCAGGATGGAACGGGTCGCACGTTCGTCGTTCACAATCTACCTGCTGTTGGCAAAAAGCGGCAACACCGCTGTCCTACAGATTATGATAAAAAACATCATTCCGATGCCGCCTGATAATATGAGGAACACCCAGTTCCTTCCTTGTTTTGATAATCCTCGTCTTGTAGGGCAATGAAAAGGCCAGCGGATGACTTGGCTTCCCATTTCGCGAGGGAACAATCATCCCCTTCCCCTGGGCGGTCGCCTGGGGGATGCAGTCAACCAGGGCAGACAGGGTTTCAGGGGAAGACGGACGGTTGAGGAAATCAACCATGAACCATTGATCGCCGGCGGCCAGACAGGTCAAGGCCGCTTTCAGGGAGGTAATAATCGGCTGCTCCTTTTTCTCCGTCTCCACTGCCCAGACATCAAGGTCGCCAAGAAAATCCAGATACCCCTCAGTCTCCCGGCTATAGACAAAGATGATCCGTGAAAACCGGCCAGCCACTCTCCGGAGAGCAGCATAGCACGCTTCCCGCACCTCAAGCTGGCAGGCCTTTGCCCCCAAGACCATCAGCACCGGGGCGGCATGGTCCATCTGCGGAGCCCTTGGAATCAAGGTTGCCACCGGTTCATAGTCCCTGGTAACCACCATTTCACCCCCACCCATGGCCACCAAACGGAGCAGATCCTGTTTGACGCGGGTAATATTCAACACTTTTTTAATCATCGTGAAAAGATCCCCTGTCTGCTTTTAAAAAGTGATCTTCAGCCGCATTGGATGATGTAATGTTGCTCAAGCCGGGCTGCCAGTAAAATGCTTTTTGGCCATCGGTTCTGCTTGACTTACATTTTAATGGCCATTAAAATGCACATTAAAAAAGATTTGTCAAATTTTTTCTATCTGCTCCGTCATCAGCATAACAACCTGCCCGGCAAAAATGCCTGGATAAGACAAATTATCAGATATTATAAGCCCATTTATGTAATAAATAGTTATTATAAGTTATTTTCTTCTTGCATATCACTGAATCTGCATGCTATATGCGGCAGTTGTTAACGACCTCTAATAAAAATGAACTCGCAACAACCGGCAAAAAGCTTTTAAAAACCGGATGGCACAATAACGGCTCAGATTCGAGGCAGGCAAAACCTGAGGAATGGGTTTTGTACATCCAGTGCAACCCAGTGAGGAAGGTTGTCGCTTAACGGAGAAGATGACGTTGCTACAAAGCCATCAATAAAAAATCATGATCGTCACTCATGCTCGCAATTACTCTTGCCCTTTATAGCGCCGCCTTGCTCCTGACCTGGTTGAAGAAATCCGGTTATAGCCAGACCATCATGCTTATCGCCCTACTTCTTCATGGCTGGCAGATGGTCGCATACACCCTTGAGACCCATCATCTGCCGGTGTTCACCCCGGCGGCATCACTCACCTTCACCGCATTCATTCTCAGCCTGACAACTCTTTTCATCAGCACGCAAACAGCAGCTCCCCTGCCAGTGCGACGCTGGGCACTCGTGACAACCACCCTTCTGCTCGGTACTGCCCTTTTGTGGCCTCAGGCACCGCCCTGTTTTGATTACAACCACATCTATCCCTATGCGGTTGCCTTCCATGCTTTCCGCCGCCTGGCACTGGCGGCGGCACTGTTCGCAACGGCCCTGTTTTTAAGCACCTTCACTCTGAATAGCCAGAGCAACCAAGCCGGCATCGTTCGCCACCAGGGAAGAACGGCTCTCCTGATCACGGCAGTCTTCTACCTGCTCTCAGAAGATACCGGCATTATCTGGTGCCTGAATGGCTGGGCCGATGTCTGGCGCTGGACGCCCGGGTTTATTATTTCGTCCATGGTTATCATGTTTCTGATGCTGATTCTGCATCTCCCTGGTGGCAGCCTGAAAGACAGATCCTGGTATACCGTTCTCGGGCTGCTCTGCGGTCCTCTGATGCTCATTGCCCAGCTTTACAAACCGTAGGTTTTCAGATGAGAGTTCCTCCGATCATCGCTTCTTTGCGTTTCACCACCGGCATGCTGACGACCCTTACCCTCTGGTTTGCCGCCTTCCCCCCCCTGGTCAAGCTGGGCGGCGGCCGCAAAGTAATTAAGGCCATGAATCATGGCATGCTGATCGACTGGCTGTGTCAGGAAAGCGCCGGCAGTCTGCCGCTGAAATTATGGTTCGCCGGCCTTTGCCTCCTCATGGGGCTGCTGGCCCTGAACCTCATCACCTGCACCTGGCGAAGGTTTCTGCCCACGTTGCACGACAACAGCAAAAAGTGGCTGATGTTCCTCATTCACCTGGTTTTCGGCCTCCTGGTTGTCTGTCACGGGGCCGGCTTTTTCTGGGGCTGGCGCCCATCGCCGATCATGGCACATACTGGTGAAACCTTCGCGTTGCCCAACGGCTGGCAGCTCTCCATTGACGATATCACCTTCAATGATGACCCTGCCATCCTCGCCAAACCTCGCCGGCAATGGACCTATAACGATTTTGACTACCGACATAACAGCACCCGGATACGTCTCATCCAAAACAACACATTGATAGCTGCCGGCAGGGTTGCCACCTACGAGCCGCTGCAAGATGGTTCACTCCAAGTGACCCTGCTCGGCTTCATTGCACCGGCTCAAGACTCACAAACCCCCGGCGTCCACCTGAGAATCACCCGGGCACCTCTGGCCCGCCCGACCATCTGGCTCTTTCACCTGATGATCCTGCTGACATTTTCATACTGCATCATAACATGGCGATCACCGTCGACTGACCGTCAGACACATAAAATAACCGAGGATAAGGAGGAATAAGATGCGCATTGGACGTTTAGTGCTGCTCGCCGGACTGCTGGCTGTTTTGGCCATGGCAATTCCATGGGCCGCCCACGCGGAGGAACCTGCCGCCAACAACAAGGTTTTCAGTCTTGGCGAAATAGTGGTTACCGGCCAGAATGAGACGATCAACAAAATCAGCACCAGCCAAACCATTGACATGGAAAAGTTGCAGCTTACCAACAGCATCACCGTCGGCGATGCCCTTGCTACCCTGCCGGGAGTTTTTCCGACAATCGGCACCAAAAATGAACAATACTTCACGATCCGCGGCTTCAACCAGCGTTACGTACCTATTTTTTACGATGGCATTCCCATCTCAGTGCCCAATGACGGTTATGTTGATGCCGGGATACTGAGCACCGACAATCTTTCACAGGTCACGGTCAGCAAGGGGATCAGCTCCGTCCTGTACGGCACCAATACCATGGGTGGCGTCATCAACCTGGTAAGCCGTAAACCGGAAAAAACCTTTGAAGGCGACATCACGCTCGGAGCAATGGAAGTCGATGGCTACCGGGCCGCCATCAACCTCGGAACTCGCCAGGACAACTGGTACCTGATGGCCGGCGCGAGCCGCCTTGATCAGCGCACCTTCAATCTTTCCAGCGACTTTGATGACGAGATTAATCAGGAAAGCGGCAACCGCAACAATGCCGAACGGAAAACCAGCACCGGTTCGATGAAAATAGGCTGGCTGCCGGCAGACGGACATGAATATGCCATCGGCGTCAACGCCGTCGAAGCTGAGCGGGATGTACCGCCCCATACCTTTGCCACCAGCGGTCGGGAACTGAAATACTGGCGCTTCACCAACTGGGACAAACTGACCACCTACCTAATCGGCAACTCACGGCTCATGGACGGTCTGGAGCTGAAAACCAGACTGTTTCGCGACGACTACGAAAACACCCTTGATTCCTACGATAACGACAGCTATGCCACCCAGTTCACCGGAAGGGCCTTTCACAGCCTCTATGATGATTATTCCTGGGGCGGCTCACTGACCCTGCGCAGCGAACAGCTGTCGCGGCAGACACTCAGCCTGGCATTTCACTACAAGGAAGACGTCCATAAGGAACAGGGCGATCGTGGAGACCCCTGGGAACGCTATGAGGCTACCACCTATTCATTGGGCCTGGAAAATGATATCCGGGTTACCGACCATTTTTCGGTGGTCATGGGTGCCAGCTACGATCTGCAGGATCCGGAATATGTCAATGGAGCACCGGTACGCGACAGCGACGACACCCTCAATCCCCAGGCCGGCATAAACTGGATGATCAACGACCAGCTCATTGTCCACGCCTCTGTCGGCCGGAAAACACGCTTTCCCACTCTGAACGAACTGTATTCCAGTTATCTCGGCAGCAGCATTCCTAATCCTGATTTGAAGAAAGAAACGGCGGTCAACTATGAGGTCGGCATCGACTATGACCTTGCCGGCCATACCCAGATGGCTCTGTGCCTGTTCTATTCAGATGTTGAAGATCTCATTGTCCGCCGCTATCTGCCGGCAGGCGACATGTATGACAATGTAGGTAAAGCCCGCTTTCAAGGGCTTGAGGCCTCCATGCATTCAACCCTGCTGCCGCGCCAGGACATCAACGCCAACTATACCTTTCTCGATGCCGAAGACCAGTCCGCGGAACGAACCAGCGACCATTTAGAAGAGGTTCCACGCCATAAGTTCTACCTCAGCGACCTGATTAAGGTAACCGACCGGGTGCGCCTGTTCATGGAATTAGAAGTACACGGCAAACGCTGGGAGCAGGATCTCAGCGGCCAGTGGAACAGGATTGACGGCTTTTCCCTCGTGAATGCCAAGGTCATGGTTAACCTGCCGCATAATCTTGATATCGAGGCCGGCTTCCAGAACCTGCTGGACAAGGACTATGAATTGAGCACCGGCTTCCCCCGCCCGGGACGGACGGCCTTTGCTGAAGTGAAATACAGTTTCTAAACGAGAGGGAAAACAACCATGACCCGAAACAACCTGATTTTTCTGTTGCTTGGCCTCATCCTTACCATTAGCGGCACCAGTCAATCCCTGGAAGCCTCCGAGATGGCCAACCAGGCAATGACGCTGCAGGGCGCCGTTCGCCAGGAACTGACCATTCAAACCGAGGCGCTGGCTGATTTCGAATCACAGACTGTCCAGTTCAACGATCTCAGCCGGGATGGGACTAATCGTGGCATCATTCATTACCGCGGGGTGCCGCTGCGCATCCTGCTGGAACTGGCCGGCATTGCCAAAGCTGACCAGGGCTTCAATAAACTCGTAGACCTAGCTGTCGTCGTGGAAAACAACAATGGCCAAAAAATTGCTCTTTCCTGGGGGGAAATTTTCTTTCGCCTGCCGGGCAATGTTCTGATCGCCTATACCGGCACCCCTCTGCAGCCGGGTCACCTCAACTGCGGCCGCTGCCATGAAAAAGAGGTATACGAACCTCGGCTGGCGGTTCAGCAAAGAACAATCGCTTATCCAAAGCTCTTGATCACCGGTGACCGCTGGGCTGACCGGGCCCTGGAAGGGGTCACAAAGATCACCGTCGTTGAGCTCCCCCCCCAACCTGGAAATCGCAAGCTTGATCCACTCTATGCCCCCGAAACCCTGATTACCGGTGCCGTTGCCAAGCCGATGACGGTCACCTCACTACCCGCCGATCTCCCCCGCCAGGAAATAAAGGCATTTCCAGTTGGCGAAGGCCGCCTCTACCATGGCCCCGGGGAATGCACTTTTTCGGGAGTTGCCTTCCAGGATCTCATCGCCAGGAGCAGCCCAACCGCCGACCTGAATACAGTAATCATGGCCTGGGCGCCAGATGGCTACCGCTCGTTGTTCTCCTTGGGTGAACTGCAGCTTGGCAGAGATGGCGACCGAATGCTGTTCGCCGATCAGCGGGAAGGCAAGCAGCTCCACAAGAACGGCCGCTTCGTTCTGGTTTCGCCTGCCGACCTGATGGCCGACCGCTGGCTCAAAGCCGTTGGCCGCATCGAGATCATCTCTTTGGACCAGCCATCCCGCTGATATAACCAGCAAAAAGCAGCTTCTCCCACCAAAAACCCCCAGGCTTTGCAGGTCTGGGGGTTTTTGGTGGCCGGAAAATTAAAAACAACCCGATCTGGTAAAAGTTCATTTTTTAGGGTATGACATGGTGAGGCTCCATTTCATGGAGTTCGACAGCACTCATCCGACTGGCAAACCATTCCTGAGCCCATGCAAAGCCACAGACAGCAGGTAACAGACAACACCGACAGCCACCAGGAAAAGCAGGTCATCTATCTCGGCCTGGTGATCAACATGGTGCTCATCATCGTCAAAATAGCCGGTGGCATGCTGGTATCATCCCTGGCCCTGGTCGCCGATGGCATCCATTCCCTCTCCGACCTGATGACCGATATCATTGTTCTCTGGGGTCTTTCCCTGGCCGCCCGGCCGGCGGATGAAAGTCACCCCTTCGGTCACGGGAAGCTGGAAACCCTGGCCTCACTGATTGTTGCCGGCGTCCTCCTGGCCGTCGGTCTGGGGATCATGAAAAAAGCCTACTTCTGCCTCTTCCACGGCGCCCCCCTACCCATCAATCCACGCTGGGTGCTGGGGATTGCCCTGGCCTCGGTCATTCTGAAAGAGTTCGCCTATCAGAGAACCATCTCCCTTGCCAACCGCCTCCATAGTCCCGCCCTGGAAGCCAACGCCTGGCATCACCGATCGGATGCGCTGTCGTCACTGGTGGTCTGTTTCGGGGCTGGCGCCGGCTGGCTGGGCTGGCAGCAGGGAGACCTGGCGGCCGGACTGGTGGTGGGCGGCATGATCGCTTATGTCGCCCTGAAGATGGGCTGGCAGGGGTTGGGACAGCTGGTGGAACGGGCCGCTTCACCGGCCATCCAGCAGGAGATTGAAGCAGCCATCAACAATTTCCCCGGCATCCTTTCCTGGCATCATCTGCGCACCAGGAGGGTGGGCCGGGAGGTGTTTCTTGATGTCCACGTTCTGGTGCCGGGCGAGATGACGGTCGCCGCCAGCCATGACCTGGCCGATCAACTGGAAGAGTTTCTCAAGGAAACCCTCTCCTATCCCCTGAACATCATTATTCACATCGAACCGGGCAATGAAGGGCAGACCGCTTCAACACCTGCCGAACACTACTAACTCTTTTTCAGACCAGGTTTTTTACTGCTCTGAGAACCGCTTCATAATCCGGCTCATCGGTAACCTCTTTGACCAGCTGCCGGTAGCGGACAATACCCTGCCGGTCAATGACAAAAACCGCCCGGGCCAGCAACCGCAATTCCTTGAGCAGCACCCCATAGGCGATCCCGAAGGAAGCATTGAAGTGATCGGAAAGGGTAATCACCTTGTCGATGCCGGCCGCACCGCACCACCGCTTCTGGGCAAACGGCAGATCCATGCTGACAGTGACAATCGCCACCTCGTCACCGAGATCTGCAGCCGCTTGATTAAACCGCCTGGTTTCCATATCGCATACCGGCGTATCCAGCGACGGCACCGAGCAGAGAACGCTGACCTTGCCTGAGAACTCTGACCGTTTGACCTTGCCAAGATCATTGTCAAGCAGTTCAAAGTCCGGCGCCGTGTCGCCCACCTGCAGCTCATCGCCGCACAGGGTTAAGGGATTGCCGTGGATGGTAATCATACCCGTTCGTTCCTTCATTTCTCCCTCCATGAATGATGTTAGTCGTTCTGCAGATCGCTGACAATCAGGAGAAACTACCCCAGGGACGCCTCCAGGTCGTCAACAATTTCAGCTGCCAGAATCTCCGGCACCGCCATGATCGACGACCTCTCAGGCCGCCCTGATCAGCAACGCATCAAACTGTTCTCGAACCTGCTGTTCCGGTGTCAGACGAACACTCCTTTCCCATGGCAGTTCACCTGAATATATCCGACGGGCGCAAAATGTCAATACAAGCGGGATAGTTGCAAGAAACCGGACAGATTATTGCGGCGGCAGGTTTCCCAAACAGCAGGACAACGAACCGGCTACGACAGGATTTCAGCAGCGGAATCGCTGTCATTTCCCAGTCCGCAGGCAATGCAATAGGCACGGATAAGATCGGTAAAGGGCACACCAAAATCACGCAGTTTAAGCTCGCCGACGCCTTTAACCTGCTTGAAGGCGGCCAAGGTTGGAGGCCGCTGGCAGACCATATCATACAGAGCCGCATCACTGAAAATAATGTAGGGGGGAACTCCACGTTCGGCGGCCAGTTCCCGACGCAGCTCACGCAGTTTTTCAAAAAGCTGAGACTCGGCCTCGGAAAGTTCACGTGCCAACTTGGACCGCGTTGGGGCGGCAGAATTTTTTGCCGGTTCCTTGGCCACCAGCAGGCTGGGAACCGTTTCACCCTTGAGCAGACGGTGGCCGGCCGAAGTCACCTTGAGCAGATGATAGTCCTGTTCGCGGGCGATAAAACCCTGGCAGATCAGCTGGTCGATCCAATCCTTGATGGTTGCAAGGCTCTCCCGAGACAACAGTCCCCAGGTCGTCAGCCGATTATGACCGTTTTCTTTGATGCGGCGATCATTGGAGCCTCTGAGGACCAGAGCCGTATAATCAGCGCCATAATTTTCCCCCTGGCGAAGAACACCGGCAAGAATTTTCTGCCCGATGGACAATGGCTCGGCCACGGATATCAGCTCACCAAGACAGATATCGCAGCTGCCGCACGTGCCGGGTTCGAGTTCCTGGTCGAAATAGCCGACCAGGGTCCGGTGCCGGCACTGGTCGCCATGGACGTAGTCAACCATCGCCTGCAGCGATTTTTTCGCCCCTTCAAGACCTTCACCGTAACCGTTTTCCGCCAGCGTGCGCTGCCAGCGCTGCAGATCACTGCTGCCGTGGAAAAGAATACATTCCGCCGGCAGACCGTCGCGCCCCGCCCGGCCACTCTCCTGCTGATAGTTTTCCAGGGCCTTGGGCATCCCGCTGTGGAGAACCAGGCGGATATTGGATTTATCAACCCCCATGCCGAAAGCCACCGTCGCCACCATGATCCCGGCCTCATCATGAATAAAGGCCTCCTGGCTGGCGCGGCGCTCACCATCATCCATCCCGGCATGGTAAGGATAGGAGCGAAAACCCTTTGCCGCCAACAGAGCATTGAGCTGATCGACTTCACGCCGGCTCTGGCAGTAGATGATGCCGGATTGCTGCTTGTAACGCTGGAGGATGTCGATAATCTGGGCGCTGTGATTGGCAGACCGGCGGCGGACCCGATAGGTAAGATTGGGACGGTCAAAAGCGCCAACGAGAACATGAGGGCTGTCAAGCTTGAGCTGGTCGGCAATATCGCGCCTGACCGTCTCGGTCGCCGTAGCCGTATAGGCATGGATGGCAAGGCCGGGAAAATGCTCTTTCAAACCGCCAAGCTGCCGGTACTCAGGACGAAAGTCGTGGCCCCACTGGCTGATACAGTGAGCTTCGTCAATCGCCAGAAATGAGATTTTTAAGGTTTTAAAAAAATCCAGGGTGCGTTTCTGAACCAGCTTTTCGGGCGAGATATAGAGCAGGGAAAGTTCGTTTGCCCGGAGGGCGGCAGCCACGTCACGCTTTTCCACCATCGTCAGGGAACTGTTGACTGCCGCCGCCCGGACTCCGTTCAGGCGCAAAGCATCAACCTGATCTTTCATCAGAGCGATCAGGGGCGAAACAACGATGGCAAGACCGGCAAGGAGCAGGGCCGGCACCTGGTAACAGACCGATTTGCCGCCCCCGGTCGGCAGCACAGTGACCGAATCACGTCCGGCAAGGACCATATCGATAGCTGCCTGCTGGCGGTCGAGAAAACCTTCATGACCCCAATACTGTTTAAGAATATGCGCCGGAGCAGTGTTCATAAGCAGGCGTAGCGCCATTCAGCATGGTGTTTACGCAGGCGGCATTTCAGCCCACCTGAGCCAAACCACACGCCTGCCTTTCTTCCGCAAGGCAGGAGAAAAACACTCCCCTCTCATGGCAGATTCATTCTGATATACCCGAGGGGAACAAAATGTCAAGTCAACTGGTATGACATGCGCACTGAATGTGCAGGATTGCGACGGCGTTCCGCTGGACCAGAACCGCTTAGGGGATCAACAGATACTGGCCTTCCACCCGGCACAACCCTTCCTTCTGCAGACCACTGAGGGCTTTGGCAAAACGGTGGTCATCCTGGTAGGCAGCGAGGGGGATGGTGCCTTTTGTGAGCAGCTCCCGCACAATCTGGGCCCTCAGCTGGCGGACCGAACCGGCAAAGGCACTCTGCTTCGAGACCGGGGAGATGCCACTTTTGGCGGCGGTGAGATGAAGGGCGCCGTAATCCATCAAGGCGTTGTGCCAGTCGCGGCTGCGGCCCCGGGGCAGGCACTGCTCCGCCAGCTTTAGGATTTCGGCCGGGGAAGGATTGTCCAGGGAAAACTCGGC
Source organism: Candidatus Anaeroferrophillus wilburensis (assembly GCA_016934315.1). Classification (NCBI taxonomy): domain Bacteria; class Deltaproteobacteria; order Candidatus Anaeroferrophillales; family Candidatus Anaeroferrophillacea; genus Candidatus Anaeroferrophillus; species Candidatus Anaeroferrophillus wilburensis. Next base: position 118,355 of record JAFGSY010000013.1, read on the forward strand.
AATGTAGATGCGGCGGATATTGGTATCGATGGCAGCCAAATCCTCGTTGGCGGCAAAGATGCGGACCGCTTTTGAGGTATATTCACCGACCCCGGGAAGATGGCGGTAATCCCGGCAGGCGGCCAGCACGTCACCATCGTAGTCGGTGGTAATTGTTGCCGCCGCAGCCAGCAGCCGCTTTGCCCGGTTGTTGTACCCCAGACCCATCCAGAGCGACAGCACCTCCTTCAGCTCGGCTTTCGCCAGTGCCTTCGGACTTGACCAGCGGTCGAGCCAGCGTTCATAAAAAGGAATGACCCGCTCCACCTGGGTCTGCTGAAGCATGATTTCAGAAACCAGTATGCGATAGGGATCGGTGGTTCGCCGCCAGGGAAGATTCCTGCCCCGCTCCCCATAAAAATTCAGGATCCGCTCCTGGAATGCTGTAATTGCGCCTGTCTGCTTCATCCGCTTGCCTTAGAGCCATGATGTAGATACGAAACAGGAATGTCTTTTGGCAAAGAAAATGGCTTAAAAACTGTCTGATTCATCTTCTTCATCATCAACAAGAATAATCTCATCCGACGACAGCTCCCGTGCTGTGCCCCCTGCGGCCGGCAGTGCGTGCTGTTTTCTGGCCAGGGCATGGGGATTCTGCGGCCCGGCAAGGTAACCGCCAAAATCCTGATTGGCCTCTTCCAGCCGCTGCCCGCCGCCAGTCAGCAGGAACAAAAGATGAGTGACCACATCCTTCATGGCCACCGCCTGGGCGGCAAGCTCTTCAGCTGCCGATGAACTTTCTTCGGCGTGGGAAGCCACCTCCTGGGTAACTCCGTCGATCTGCCGCATGGCCTCGGTCACTTGTTCTATACCCTTGGCCTGTTCCCGGCTGGCGGCAGCAATCTCTTTTACCAGATTATCTACCTTTTCGTTGACCTCGTTGACTTGGGAAAAATCTTCCTGCACCCGACCCATAACTGCGGTTCCCTCGGCAATCCGCCGCACGGTATCCTCGATAAGTCCCTGGGTAGCTGAAGCAGCTTCAGCGGCTCTCCTGGCCAGGTTGCGAACCTCTTCGGCAACTACGGCAAAGCCGGCTCCGGACTCGCCGGCCCGGGCTGCCTCAACCGCGGCATTGAGCGCCAGCAGATTCGTCTGGAAGGCAATGTCGTCAATTGATTTGATAACTTTAGATATCTCTTGACCAGCAACCCCAATCCGCTCTATCGACCCGGCAAGTTCCTCCATCGCTTTGCTCGTCTGCAGCATGGTATCTCTCGCCTTATCGGCAAGCCGGTCGGCTTCCGTCGCATTATCGGCATTACTTCTGGTAAGCGATGATGACTCTTCAATTGTCGCACTTGTTTCTTCAATGGCAGCCGCCTGACGGCTGGCTCCCTGAGCCAACGCCTGGGAAGCCGATGCCACCTCATCCGAGGCACCCGTTACCTGGCCGACCCCGATTTCAAGATGGTCAATGATTTTTTTCAACGGCCGCGTGATCAGCCGGGTAATCAGCAGGCCGAGCAGTATGCCAGCGATAATAGCAACCAGGGCAAACGTCGTGATCTCCATCCGCGCCCGGACCGTCTGGCGCTGCATGGCATCCTGTTCAGCGTCAGCAAGCATGGCACCAACACTGACCACCTCACGGGCACTATTAACCATAACGTCCATCGCCCGCTCCTGCTCGCGGGTCAGCTCACCATAAGAGGTAAACGCTCCACGATAAGCATCTACTTTGGCCAGCAGCACTTCGATCTGCGATCTCTGCTCCTCGTCGGTGAATGAATCCTTGAACTCACTGGCAAGGCTGATGATCTTGTCAAGCCGCTCCGTCACCTGATTGAGCGACTGCTCGTCATGACTGATGGTAAAGGCCTGCTCACCACTGGCAGCCTCCTGGAACCAGATCATAATCCGGTACGATCCTGATATAATAGCGGTTTTCTTGCCAATCGACTGTTCCACCAGTGTCTGGACAACTTTAAGATCGGTATCCTGGTCACAGCGGAACTGGTTCAGTTTTGCCTCTACCTCGGCACCAATATTTTCCAGCCGGGTCAAATTGTTTTCAATACGTTTTTTTCTATAGGCCCCATAGGCTTGAAGATAGGGATCCAGAGCATCGATGATCTCGGCAAGAATATCTTTTGCCGACTGACGATCAAGTCGGATTATCAGAAGCTGGCCGATGGTCCGCATAAGATCAATCTTTTCGGTAAACTCGTCGGCCAATTGTTCATTGCTGCTGTACCGGCTGGCAAGGACTACCCCCTTTACATGGAGAAGCATCTGATGCATGCGAATCGCATCATCGGTATTGGCCCGGGTCTGCTCGGAAAGGGTGCTGGCCTCACGGCTGATTTTTTCCAGGTCTCCCTCCTGAAAACTGATGATTTTCCGAACGGCGGTTTCCGCTTCTTTCCCGGCGGCTGCCATCTGCTGCCGGGCAGCATCTTTTTTCTGCCGCAGGCGGCGATAATCGCTGAATGCCTGGCGATAGGTGGTTGCCATAACACTTATCTGCCCCACTTCACTGGCAGCCGCATCCATACCCATATCACTGGCCAGTTCATCGGCTTTCGTCACCAGACTGCCGACAATCCGTTCAACCAGCTCAGCATCCTCTTCACGGTTGTGGCTGATGTAATTTTTTTCCGCCAGGCGGGCATCAGTTAGAAGGCTGCTCAGACTGTTTACCCGGGTGGTGGTATCCACCCGGCCATGGATAGTCTGGATACTGCTGAAACCAACGTAGGCGATGACCACCAACAGCAACAGCAGCAGGGAAAACCCGCAAATAATTTTAGCACCTAATGAAAGCTTGTTAAACATGGGACCTCTCTGACATGTGACACCATAAAATGGTAAATTAGCTATAACTACTGCCAACATAATAGCAATAATAATATATCGCTTTTTCCTTATAAATCTTTATGGAAAGTTGCCGGACTGAGAAAAAAATCCTCCACCACCGGGACCATGTATGGAGCAGTAAAAAAGCAAATGGGAAAAAATAGGTACATAAAAAAACCTTGACAAAAAGAAATCAATTCGATAAGTGGAATAAAGTTAGATATAGTTAACTATTTACACAGGCTCAAACAATGACCCTCGATCTTTATCCTGATTTATCCCCAACGCAGGAAGATTACCTGGCAGCTATCTATCAGATTGTCAAATCACAGCAGATAGCCAGAGCCAACAGCATCGCCCGCAAGCTTGGCGTCGGGCTCTCGTCGGTCACCGCGGCATTAAAAAGTTTGGCCGCTAAAAAGCTGATCAATTACCGGCCCTACAGCTATGTCACACTCACCGATGACGGCACGGCCCTCGGCCGGCAGCTGACTAAAAAACACCAGGTGCTGGTGGATTTTCTAACCAGGGTCCTCGCCCTGCCAGCAGCGGATGCCGAACATAATGCCCACCGCCTTGAACATGCGGTCGATGAAGAGGTGTTGAACCGCATTATCAGTTTTATTACCTTCCTGGAACAATGCCCCCGGGGCGGTATGGAATGGATCGCTCAATTCAGTCATTTCTATGAATCCGGTTCACGGGTTGACCATTGTGCAGAACGTTTCGATTCATGGTTTTCCAAAGTCTGTCACCATCAGCAAGTTCCCTACTTTTCGAAAGGAGAATCAACAATGAACATTACGTTAGCGGACCTGAACCCCCGGGAATCGGGGAAAATTCTTGCCATACGTGGAAGCGGGCCATCAAACAAACGCTTTATGGAAATGGGCCTGATACCGGGAAGCATGGTTTCAGTGGAAAAGATTGCCCCTCTGGGTGATCCCATCGACGTCAAAATAAAAGGATATCACCTCAGTCTGCGCAGGGAAGAGGCCGCCGGCATCAAGATTGAAAGACTCAGGCATGGAAGCTCTGGAGAAAAGAAATGATACGACTGGATCACATTGGCCATGGTGTCAAAGTATTGGTAAGCGGTATCAACGCAGGGCGACAGGCCCAACAAAAGATGGCAACCCTGGGAATTTTTCCTGGAGCTATGCTTCAGGTGCTCAGCGGCAATCGCCACGGTCCGGTAGTAATCCGGATTGGCAGCGGCAAATTGATATTGGGTCGCACACTGGCGAGCAAGATCATGGTCAAACAATAGGCAATTTTTTTTTGCCAGCTCTATTAGGTATAGCTAACTATATTTAGCAAGTGCAACTCAGATCATGAAAGGAAAAGAGAATGGACAGCACCATTACCGTCGCCCTGGCCGGCAATCCAAACAGCGGCAAATCGACTATCTTCAACCTGCTCACCGGCTCCCGGCAGCGGGTGGGCAATTATCCCGGAGTTACGGTGGAAAAAAAGGAGGGTGGCTGCCGCCACCAGGGGCAAGAGCTGACGATCATCGACTTGCCAGGCACTTACAGCCTTTCGCCCCATTCGGTGGAGGAACTTGTAACGCAAGATTTCCTACTCAACCAGCGGCCACAGGTGGTTATTGACATTGTTGATGCCTCAAACCTGGAGAGAAACCTCCTGTTGGCCACCCAACTAATGGAAATGAACACTCCCCTGATCATCGTTCTCAACATGATGGACATGGTGGCCAGGCAGCAAACGACCATTGACCTGCCGATCCTGGAGCAATTGCTGGGCGTTCCGGTCATTCCAATGGTCGGCAGCCGGGGCACCGGCAAGGAACAGTTGTTGGAAACGATTATTGCAGTGGCTGAGCAGCGGCAAAATCCAACACCACGGCCCATAGCCTACCAGCAAGATATTGAAGAAGTAATAGCCGAACTTTCATCGATGATTTCGACAACGCTGCTGCCCGAGCTGCCCAGAAGATGGCTGGCCATCAAACTTCTTGAGCGAGACGGACAACTGTTGGAAAAGGTCAGCAAAGCAGATCCGGCGCCGGAAATCTTCAAAAGCAACTATGAGCGGATATATGAAAAATTATCTGGCCATCTCGATGAAGCCCCCGAACTGCTGATTACCGAATGGCGGTACGGCTTCATTGCCGGCTTGATCAGGGAGGCGACAATCACGACAGCTGCCGAGCGCCTCACTTTTTCTGACAAGGTCGATAAAATCATCCTCAATCGGATCCTCGGCCTGCCAATATTTCTGCTGCTCATGTACTTGGTATTCACCTTGACCTTTAGAATTGGAGGTCCGCCGATGATTTGGCTAGACACGGGTTTTTCCTGGCTGGGAGATACCATTTCATCCTTCTGGCCTGGCAGGCCGGACAGCGCCGTTTTATCGCTGCTGGTTGATGGCATCATCGGCGGCGTCGGCGGGGTGCTCGTTTTCCTGCCCACCATCATCCTGCTGTTCTTCGCCATCGCGATGCTGGAGGGCACCGGCTACATGGCCAGAGCGGCCTTTATCATGGACAGGATGATGCATAAAATCGGGCTGCATGGCAAAAGCTTCATTCCCCTGCTTACCGGCTTTGGATGCTCCGTCCCGGCAATCATGGCCACCAGAACCCTTGAAGATGAGCGCGACCGACTGACAACGATCATGGTTACCCCATTGATGAGTTGCGGAGCCCGGCTGCCCATTTACGCACTGATTATTCCGGCGTTCTTCCCCGCCACCTGGCAGGCACCCATGCTCTGGTTGATTTATGTTTTCGGCATTGCATTAATGATGGTCACCGCCCGTTTTTTGCGCGCCACCCTGTTTAAAGGTGACGACACTCCTTTTGTGATGGAGTTGCCGCCCTATCGCCTGCCAACCCTGAAATCGATAGCTATCCACACCTGGGATCGGGCTTGGCTGTATCTGCGGAAAGCCGGGACGATCATTCTGGCTATCTCCATTGTCATGTGGGCCATGACTACCTATCCAACCATGCCGGCATCGCCAAACAACGTGTTTTCTTCCTCCGAAGCATACCAGGAAGCCCGGTTGACCTATTCAGCCGCTGGTCGCTTGGGACACGCTTTGGAACCACTGCTTAAGCCACTTGGCTTCGACTGGCGCATCGGCACCGCACTGATCGGTGCCTTTGCCGCCAAGGAAGTCTTTGTATCCCAGCTGGGGATTGTCTATGCCATTGGCGAAGCCGACGAAGAGTCCGTTCCACTGCGGGAAAAACTCCAGCAACACTATACCCCACTGGTCGGCTTCTGCATCATGTTGTTCTGCCTGATCAGTGCGCCATGCATGGCGACCATCGCCGTCACCCGCCGAGAAACCAATTCCTGGCGTTGGGCTCTCTTTCAGCTGGCCGGTTTGACTGTTATGGCTTGGATAATAACCTTCATCGTGTACCAGGCCGGTCGCCTGGCTGGAATCGGCTGCTGAGCAATCAGCAAGGAATGTACTATGGAAACGATAATTATCATTGGCATGGTATCTCTATCGCTGCTTTTTCTCAGTCGGAGATACAAAAGAACATTCACCAGCACAACATGCGGGTACAAGTCTTATGACTGCTGCCAGGAATGCGGCGTCTGCCCGGATAAGCAAGCAGCAAACTGCCAAACAAACAGCAAGACAGAGGTTATCCATAACTGCCATACTGCCAATGGAAAGCCGTTACAAGGCCGGCACGCCGAAAAACCGTTTCAGCCTGAAAACCCCATTGACATCACGATTAGTATGGGTTATCGATGTATGCAAATTGTGGGGGAGAAACTCGCAGCCAAACATTCGTTTTATCCACCTGCTATTGTGGCAAAACATACCACGAAGGTATCAGAACCATGAAGGTTTTGACATCTCGTGGTTTTTTTTGCCCGATCCCAATCCTGACCTGCGAAAGCTTTTCGACAGCAACAGCATCGGTCTGGTAAAGTCCGTCTATCAAGAACTAACCATTCATAAAGGAGGAAAACCTAATGAAAGCGACTCAATTCATCCTAACCATTTTCTGTGTCCTCACCTTGTTGCTGCCGGCTGTTTCTTTCGCTGCCGATACCGAGGCTCTCGAACGGCAGATTCAGAATCTGGCCCGGCAGCTGCAGGAACTGCAGCTGCCGTTTGATGCCCAGAAGAGTGAGCTTCAGGCCCAGAAGGAAAATCAGGAGGAGGTTGCCGAGGCAGCCACTGCCCTCAGGAGCATTGCCGAGCGGGTCACCATCAGCGGCTTCGTCGAAGTTGAAGCAGGCTTCAGCGAAGATTACGACGACAATGATGAAAGCGACATCACCCTGGCCACGGTGGAGCTGGGCATCGATGTTGACCTGCACCAGTATGTCTCCGGTCATCTGCTGTTGCTCTGGGAAGAAGATGATACCGAGCCGGTGGACCTGGATGAAGCATTCATCACCCTCGGCAATACTGAATACTACCCCCTGTACCTGTCAGCCGGAAAATTCTATGTTCCCTTCGGGAATTTCTCCAGCTGCATGATCTCCGACCCCCTCACCCTGGAACTGGGGGAAACCCGGGAAACGGCAGTCCTGGTTGGTCTGGACTATCAAGGTTTCTACGCCGGCGCCTACACTTTCAACGGTGATATTGATGAAACCGGCGATGAGGACAAAATCAAAGGCTACGGCCTTAACGCCGGCTACACCTATGAAACTGAGGATTTTGCCGTTGATTTCGGTCTTGGCTGGATCAACAGCATTGCTGATTCGGATGCCCTGGGCGAGTTCCTGGAAGAGGAGGGAATCGAGGACATTGCTGACTACGTGGGCGGCTTCAACGCCTATGCCATCGTCAGCTGGAAGAATTTCACCCTGATCGGTGAATACCTGGGGGCTACCGATGATTTTAAAATGGCGGAGCTGGAATTTGCCGGCAGCGGCGCCCAACCGGAATCCTGGAATATCGAACTGGCCTATACCTTCGAGGTCGCCGGTCATGAAACCGTACTGGCAGCTGCCTACCAGGGCACCGACGAAGCACATGCTCTGGAACTGCCGGAAAAGCGCTATCTCGGTTCACTGGGCGTCGAGCTGGTGGAAGGGGTTTCAGTGGCGCTTGAGTACGCCCATGATGAGGATTATGGTGAAAGCGAAGGCGGTAGTGGTGAAAATGCTGAAACTGTCACCATGCAGCTGGCGCTCGAATTTTAGTTTGTCTTTGTTGTTTGCCAGCCGCATGAGGAGGGAGGGGGGAAGGGTGTGCCGGGAAGCATGATATTTGCCGAGAATGTACAAGAATTAATCTTTGGTGCTGTGGCAGATGAAACACCCTTCTCCACTCTCTCCTCCACCGGCAACAATCTGCCCATAGTCCCAGCGAAGCAAATCAGGATAATCTGAACTATGGGCAACATGGCAGGAAAGGCAGGTAACAACATCTTCCCCCGGAGTAACCGTGTCGCCTGCGGCAGCAGGGACGGTTACCCGGCCGACCGGTGCAGCAACATTGTAGGTAGTATAATCAGCATATTCACCGGTGTCGGGGATAACGATATCAGAGGGGTGGCGGATCCAGATGCCGTCGCCGCCATTATCTATTTCATGCATGTCGGGATGGCACGTGGTGCAGAGGCTCGTAATTGTTGAACCCGTCGGGAAAGAAGATCCGAGGGTGTGACAATCATTGCATGCCGGGGTACGAGGAGTCGTCGCACCATAATATTCGTTGTGATGGGCACTGTCGGTATTCTGCCAGTCGTCTGCTTCCAACCCTATAACCCCATAGAGAAAACGGTAACTCCTGGCCACGGTGGTGCCGTTGAGAGTGCTGCCATTGCCGTGATGAGCGCCGGCAATTGATGCCATTGGGTCTGAGGCACCATAATCCAAGGGTCTGCCATGGCAGCCGTAGATTCCGGCACAGGTAAAGTCTTCGACTGCCGGCTTGGACTCCAATCCATGGATCCACCCCCCGGGAGGACCTGTGAGAGTATCTTCCAGATCGCCAAAATCTATCACATTATGTCCCTTGGCATCAGAGGCGCCACTGCCTTTAGTCCCCAACATATAGGCAAAATTGCCGCCAGCCAGATCGCGGGCCGGGTCCTCATGGCGAACCTGGGGAATGCCGTCAACTATCATTGTCGGCCCCTGGGCATGACAGCCCAGGCAGGTTCCCCTGGTGAGATACCGGTTTTGGGTCAAACTGACATCGAAATTCAGGGGCGAACCATCCTGAGAATTATGCATGGTGTGACAGTCGGAACAGGGGGCAGTGATTATTGCAGAGGCATTTGAGACAAGAAAGAAAAAGAGGCTCAGCACAAAGATTATTATATATTTCACATGATTTTTCGGCATAGCGCTTATTTTTTCTCTCCATCGTCCCATACCACACGTTGTATCGGGACTTTAAGGTAGAGCAACCACGGCTAATCTGGATGGTCATCGGAAAATAAGAACAGCTTTGAGCCGGGAGAAATACTAGATGAGGACAGGAATGTTGTCAAGAGAATAGTATGGGAGCCGAGAACAGAACATTCATTCCTTGGCAAGATCAATACGTTCCACCTCAAGCTCCCGGAGATCGAGGGAAAACCAGCAGCCTACCGAAGGCGTCTCCTTTGCCAAAAGAATCCTGACCACCAGGGTCGTCTGCAGGCTGGCAATGGCCGCCACGTTGCTTGCCAGGTTGCCAACCCGTTTTTCAATACCCGGTTGCTGATGGCGTCGGTAGAGAGTAGCCATCACATCGTTGCCAGGAAGCTGTACCGCCACTTGACCATACCAGCCGGCCACTGCCCCATGAACCAGAGGGATCTGCAGTTCCCGGCAGACCTCGGCCAATGAAAGCCGGGCATCAACCGAATCGAGCGCGTCAACAGCAACAGAAGCCCCGGCCAGCAGCTGCCTGCCATTGGCGGCGGTAAATTCCTGGACCAAAGGGGTGACAGTCACCGCTGGATTAATCTGCGCCACCCGGTCGGCAGCCACGTTGACCTTGTGATGGCCAAGATAGTCAACCGTTGCCAGAAACTGGCGGTTAAGATTGCTTTCCACGAAGATGTCCGGATCGATGATTACCATCTGGCCGACCCCGACACGAGCCAGGCCCTCCACCAGGGAGCTTCCCAAACCGCCGCAGCCGATGACTGCCACTCTGGAATGGAAAAGCTGCAGCTGGCCTGCGGCCTCAATCAGCTGACGGTGGGCCGCGTAGCGCTGCGGGAAGAGGCCCTGTTCGAGCGCAACCTGTTCGATTTCGGCATAGGAAACGGAAAAAAGATCACTGGCCGTTCTATAGCTTTCCCAGGAGACAAAGCCATTCATTGCCGAAGTGTGTAAAAAATCCGAAAGCTCGATAGGCATCTCATCCTCCGCCAATCTGCGGAAAAACAGCGCAGGTATCACCATCATTCAGCTGTTGATCAGGTTCCGCATGCCGACCATTGACCAACAGCACCCCGATCTCTTCTTCCGGCAGGCCAAGATCAGCAAGCACCATGGCCACAGTGGAACCAGGAAAGACCTGCCTGGCCTCCACCTTGAAACGGCCTTCCCGAAAAGAGGCAAACAGTTTAACAACAACCTGCATCATAAGAAACAAAACAAAGGGAGAACCTGCCTCCGGTTAAAAATTCCAGAAAGCATCAATCTCCTCACCGGTAAAATCCCAGGTCGCGTTATGGGGCTGCACCGGTTCGGCGAAAAATTCCGGCAGCCGGTCATCTTCCTTGGTAAAACCGGCAGCCTGGTTGAAAGCCCGTTCGGTCTTGAGAATGGTTTTCCCCAGTTCCATGACGTCATCAATGGTCAGGCTGATGCCGAAACGGGCATTGATCATCTCCACCACTGCCGGCAGCGCCGCTTCGTTGTCCAAGACGGCAAAAGCGACAAAGACGCACAGACCGGTGCTGTCCACCGCCGCGGTGGCAATCTGCAGATTGCGGGACAGCTCCACCTGCCCTTCCTTCTGCAGGGGATCGACAAAGCCGCCGCTTTTGAGGATGTTGGTGGCCACCGTGTAGCCGGCCGTGTGGTCGGCACCCATGGTTGACGTACAGTAGGTAATCCCGATGCCCTTTACGGTTCGCGGGTCATAGGCGGGAATCGCCTGCCCCTTGACCACCGGCACCCGCGTCACCCCATAGGTTCTCCCGGTAATGGCGGCCCCGGCCCCCAAAATCCTGCCCATGGGCGTTGCCGCTTCGATCTCCCCGAGCAACCGGAGAAATCCAGGACCGTCGCCGAAGGGCAGCAGCCCCGCCTCCATGGCCACCCCGATGGTCACCGCGGTTTCAATGGTATCCACGCCAATGTCATCCATCACATGATCGGCCTCAGCCATGATATCAAGATCATCAATGCAGCAATTGGCGCCCATGGCCCAGATCGATTCATATTCAAAACCAGAGGTCACGTAGTTGCCGTCTTTATCGACGAAGACCTGGGAGCACTGGATCACGCAGCCGGGATGACAGCCATGCCGCGGTTTGCCGCCGCGGGCATCGATCAGCTCCCGCATCTTCTCGCCGCTGATCAGATCGTGGGCATCGAACTGGCCGGAGCGGAAATTCTTCGTCGGCAGCCCTCCCACCTCGTTGACGATGTTGATCAGAATATTCGTCCCATAGTTGGGCAGCGCGTCACCGCACACCGGATGATCATGGAGTGCCTTGGCAAACACCTTGGCGGCTGCCTTGAACTTTTCTTCATCGACCAATGAGACGGTTTTCGGGGCTCCTGCCGGATCAAGAACAATATACTTGATCCTCTTCGCTCCCATCACCGCCCCCAGGCCGCCGCGGCCCAGGCTGCGCAGCTTGCCGTCCGGGTCCATTACCGAAATATTGGCGGCCGCCATCCGGTTTTCTCCCGCCTGGCCGATGCTCAAAACCCCCACATCGCGGCCCAGGCTTTCGACCACCGCGAAATTTCCCTTGCCCACCAGCGCCGTTTCCTCGCTGATGGCAACGCCATCGGTGGTCACCCTGAGGCTGTAAAAGGCATCCTTTTCCGGCAGCCCTTCAATAATCAGGGCCTTGATGCCCATCCTGGCCATGATCTGGGAAGCAGTGCCGCCGGCATTGCTCTCCTTGATCGTGCCGGTCAGCGGACTTTTGGCTCCCGCCGACAGCCGGCCGGAATTGGCTGCCCGGGTCCCGGAAAGCAGCCCCGGGGCAAACACCAGTTTGTTGTCCTTTCCCAGAGGATGGCAGGTGGCCGGCACTTCCGCCGCCACAATCGCTGAAGTCAGGCCACGACCGCCAAGCCCCAGCCAATCGACCGGCACCTCTTCAACGGCAGTGGTCATATCCGTCATGTTGACGCGAAAAATTTTGTCGGCCATCAGTTCACCTCCCTGGTCAAAAAGTTTTCACTCCCACTACCTCATATTGCTGGCAAAGATTGTTCTGAATGTCAAGCAAGTGGTGTTTTATTTTGCCTGACCGACACAGATGATACGTTAATAAACTGACTGACCCGCAGCCCCGATTTTGCTTTTTTTCACTGCCCTGCAAAGCGCTTTCAGCAAGGATAAAACTCTTTGGTTAGCCGGGATTTGTTTACTATAAGGAGGGGGAAGGGGCTCAGATGCATGATGTTCAACCGTGGTAATGCTGTCATCGGATGTATCCGTTGAGATTTTTCTGCTGGCACAATGTTCCATCTCGTAAAAAAGGGATATGGCATGATGGGCCTGTTTTCTCAGGCTTTCAACTTGCTTTTTCTCCCTCAGTTTTTCTATAAAGGCCGTAAGGCTCTCGCTTTCTGTCTGTAAAAAGTTATATGTATGGCAGAAATCAAGATACTATCGCAGCCACTTGAGATAATACCGATGCTGTCCAGTCTTCACACCTCTTTGATTAAGAAACGCCGTATATTTGCTGGTAAGAGTGGTCGGGAGTTGAATCATATCAGGGTATCCGATTGCTGGCTATCAATTCTAAATGAGTAATATCCGGATAGAAATAGCATAACCTGAGAGAAATTCATTGTCAACCCTTCAGAATTGCGATAGTTATCAGGAAACTATGGAATAACTTGTTGGGCTATAAATCCATACCCAGGGGGTGAAAATCATGAATACAAAACAACTAATTGATGAAGCAGTTTCTCTCCCAGTAGAAGAACGAGCCATAGTCGTTGATTCACTGTTACGCAGCCTGAACCAGCCAGAATCAGAAATCGATAAAATATGGGCTAAAGAGGCTATGCGACGCCTGGTTGAATTGAGGTCAGGGAGTGTAAAGGCAATACCAGGCGAAGAGGCTTTTGCGAAGATTTGGAAAAGGCTAGAAAAATGAGCTTTACCTTTCACCCAGAAGCAGAAGACGAATTAAACAACGCAATAGATTATTACGAAGATATAGAGCCTGGCCTAAGCTACGATTTTGCCTTTGAAGTATATTCAGCAATCAAACGGTCAGTCGAATTTCCAAAGGCTTGGGCAATTCTTGAGGGAGATGTCAGGAGGTCTTTGGTAAGGCGATTCCCTTATGGTGTTCTGTATTCAGAAGAAAAAGATGGGCTATATGTCGTTGCCATCATGAATCTACACCGGAAGCCAGGCTACTGGAAGAGCAGAAGGTAAAATGAAAAAGTTACGATCTTCCCGCACAGTTTTGGAGTTTGAGAGTATCGCCATCCCCGGCTATTAAAAGCCATGGGGATGGCGGTCA